>CAKZMZ010000058.1 GCA_937129345.1 uncultured Thalassovita sp.
TATTCAATTACCAAGTAGCCATTGGTGCTGTAACCTACCGTGCCTTCTAAACTTTGCAAGGACGAAACGTTTTTCAACACATTTTTGCTTGGCAATTTTACGGTTGCCCAAGTATCACCAAAGATGCCCGTTTCTACATGGTTGTATTTGCTTTGCAACAACATGCTCAACATCAAACCCACATCATATAACCTTATCTTGCTTTTTCTAGACAAAGGTTGGTACATAGAACCTGATACATCTGAAGCAATCAACAATTTGGTATTTTTATTAAAGCCTTGTATGTTTTCAGCACTTGCTGAAACCGCTTCTTCTAAGGCCTTCATCAACACTTTTTTAGCCTCAAAATCTGTTGCTGCCAACTCGTTGTAAGCTGCCAAAAATCTTATGGGCAATTGCTTAGATTTTTTAACAGCATTTGGGTTGGCCAATCTTTTGGCAACTAACCTTAAGTGCTCAATGCTTACCCCTACCTGCAGTATATTTCTTAAGTTTCTTAATAAGGCCATGTAACCTAACTTCTTGCTTTCTATTAATGCTGCCCACTTGGTTTTAAAGGCTTTATTTCTGCTTATCTCATTTTCGTAGTGCTGCTGCCCTACTTTAGATAACTCTGTTTCCCAAGTGTAAGGCACTTGCAAATCGTCGTTTACAATTTTATCGAACAAGGCTTGCTGTGCACTATCTTTCGCTTTGGGATGCACCAAAAACAAAGCATCTTTTAAGGTTATGGCTGCCTTTCTATTGTATTTGGCAAATTGGTATTCGTCAAACTTATTAAAGGCCGCTGCCAAACCTTTTTGCAATTGCTTAGACAATCTATGCAATTTTTTAGCTTGGTAGCGCTCATTGGCCATTTGGTAATACGCCAATAATTCGGTGATTTCATCGGCACGCGCAACAACTCTTGCAGTTGCTTTGCTCAATAAGTCATTACCACTATGCACCTTGGCCAATTCTACCAACAACACCAATGGAATAGACCTTAAGTGCATTTCTTCACGAGCGTAAACCGCCAATTTTGCTACAAATCCAGGCTCACACTTTACAATCAAAGCCCTTAATCTGATGATGAATTTTTCTGAGCCTTCATAAAATTTATTGCTTGCAAATGAAGTTGCTACGGCTGTGTACAACTCCAACTCAGGGTTTAAAGCGTAAGCGCGTTCACCTTCGTAATTTTTAATAGAGCCGTGCGCTAATTCATCTTCTATCAACTTTTTTACATTAAACCTCATGGCTTTTAAAAATTTAGGGTGATTGATTTGTTTGATGTTTCAAAGTTGAAGAGTGAGTGCGCAATGTTTTTGCGTAGTGAAATTATTTTTTAATTTTCTTGAAAATTTATCTGGGGAGATGATGTCTTACTTCAAAAAAAGCTCAAAACCATTAACACAAGGTATAGGTTTTTTAATGACCCAAAGACTTATAATTGGCTTAGCCTCTAGAAATTTAATAAGTGAGTGATGGTATAAAATCGTATGCTAATGTATAAAATGCTCCTTACTACTACACAAAAATGATTTTATAGTGTCATCCCTACCGGGATTTTTACGTTTTGTCGCCTTTAATCGGCTAATAATTATATCATCCCTTTGGGATTTTGTAGAAATGTATAGTAGTTAAAAAATGCTCTTATCTAACTCATCATTAAACAATAACAGTTAACCACTGATAAAATATGCCCGCAAATAGAAATGCCCTTATCCGTTATAAAACCATAGATGCTTGCCTGCGCAGGCGTAATAGAAAATGGACGCTAGAAGATTTGGTAGATGCCTGCTCAGAAGCCTTATATGAATATGAAGGAATTGATAAAGGCGTAAGCAAGCGTACGGTACAGTTGGATATACAACAAATGCGCAGTGATAAGTTGGGTTACAATGCCCCTATCATTGTAGAAGAAAAAAAGTATTATACCTATGAAGACCCCGAGTACAGCATCACCAACATACCTTTAACCGATAAAGATTTGGGCAGACTCTCTGAAGTGGTGAATATCCTCAAACAGTTCAAGGGTTTTTCTCACTTTAACGAGGTGGACAGTATGGTGCAAAAACTGGAGGACAAGGTTTACTCCGCCCGAAACCATACCGAACCTGTTATCGATTTTGAGAAGAACGAGAACTTGAAAGGTTTGGATCTGCTGGATAAGCTCTACGACAAAATTGTTAAACAAGAAAGCCTAGAAATTACCTATCAGTCATTCAGAGCCACTGAGCCGAATACATTTTCCTTCCATCCTTATTTATTAAAAGAGTATAGAAACCGATGGTTTTTGTTGGGTGTGGTGAATGAAACCTCGCCTGTGCTCAACCTTGCCATAGATCGCATACAGACTATAGCTGAAGGCAAAATGCCTTACTTGATGGAGCGCAAGAGGGAAGTACACCACTTTTTTAAGGATGTAATTGGTGTTACCGTTGATAAGGTAGAACCTATGCAAGTAAAGCTATTTGTGACACGTTCCAATGCGCCTTACGTGATTACCAAACCTCTGCATCCCTCCCAAAAAGTAATTAGTGAAAATGAAGAAGGCATCATCATCGAAATTAAGGTTAAACACAACTACGAGTTAGAAAGGGAGATTTTAGGTTTTGGAGAAAGTATGAAAGTTCTTGAACCCGAAAAGTTGCGGGAGAGAATTATAAGGAGGTTAAAAACCGCTAAAGCTTTGTATGAACAAGAAAAAGATATAGAAAACTAATTTGCTAGTTTTATTCCCGAAGAAGTGAAATTCTCTAGTGCTTTTTTCTTGTAAGTACGGCTGATATTTAGCTGTTCGTTCCCAACCTCAACAAACTCTTTGGTGTAAGCTTCAACATGATTAACATTCACGATAAACGAACGGTGTATCCTTATAAAATTTACGGGCAATTTTTGATGCATTCCAGAAATGGTCTCTTTAGTAAGCAGAGACTTATTATTGGTCAGATGGATTTTTAGATAATCGGCCAGGCTTTCCACAAACAAAATGTCTTCTAGTAAAACTTGTACGTTTTTTCTATCGGCCCTGATTATGATGTATTCTTGTTGGAGTTTTTCTTTCTCTTGTGAAAGCTTATTTAGCTGCTGCTGCATTTGTTGAAATTTCCCGAATTGCAGAATAAAAGCCTTGGTAAAAACTATTAAGTACAGGGTAGCCAAAAGCACAAAAACATCGGTTGTTACCGGATTCATATTGCTGTATTGGTAGTTGGCCAATAAGATAAAAGCACCCACCAAAACCAGCATTTCTAAATAGGTAGAAATAATTAAGGTATAAATAAAATAAAGCCCAAACTTAAAATAGCGCTGCTTTAAAAGGTATTGAGGTACTAGATAGTAATTAAAAAAGTAGGAAGTGGCTACTATAACAGGCAGCAACATGGCTACAAAGTATAAAGCTTCTACATAGCTATTATAAGATGCGCCAAAAGCAATGGTAAGCATCACCACCACAACCAACCAAAAAACAGTTTGCCAACGGAAACTCATTACACTCTTTTTGGGCAAGTTTACAGTTTACTAGCTTGCTTTTATAAAAAAGTCGATAAAATGCAGGTTTTCGTCTTGATTCAGCCTTGCTGCATAGCCTTGATCAGGCCTAGTTTTGAAAAGTTTTCAACAAAAAAATTATAACCTATGATTGAATTATTTAAAGCAGGAGGGCCATTGTATATGAGCATCCTCACGCTAGAAGCCTTACTTATGTTGGCTGTAGCTTTTGTAGTTGCCTTGCCGGTGCTAAAAGGCGAAACACCCAAAAAAGAAAAGATAGATTTTATTAAATCCTTAGGGCTATTGGCTTTTGTAACTGGGATATTTTCACAAGCCATATCTCTTTACCTGGCTTTTGATGCCATATCGCAAGTAGATGGGGTAAGTCCCGCTATGTTGGCAGGTGGGTTAAAAGTATCTATGATTACCACTATTTATGGTTTCATAATTTACCTAATTGCCTTGCTTATTACACTGGGTCTGCACAGTAAACTGAGCTTTAAAAGCAGTGAGGCATAATAAATTACGGTCTATTTATTGAGGGCCTCTAAACACTCTAATACTGCTTTGTGTATAACGGGCGCCGTTTCTGGTCCAACTGAATTGGTTTCTCCATAGGGCGAAGCATCCTCTCCATAAATATGGGGTGCTTCTTCGTCCCACTCGCTTTTGGGTATGATGTAGCCCACCATATCATTAGAAAGTCCTACTACAAACTTATATCTGCCAGGCATTTTTTCTCTTAGTGGCGGAATTTCTAAAGGCTCTATTTCAAAATCCTGGCCTTTTGGAGCCTCAATGCCACCGTTAACAATTTCTGGATAAATCTCACCCGGTACGTGAATAAAACTTGCTGGGCCTAAAGACCAAGCGGCAACTTCTGAACGCATCTTCATCCATCCTACCATACCTCTGTCAAGTACTCCAACAAAAGCAGCCAACCTGTAAAGCGGATTGTCTAGTTTTAGTGCTAATGATTTCACGGCTAAATTGATGGAAGCTTCCTTAATTTCTTCGGCGGTACTATCCAAAGCGGCAATGGCCAACATGGCCAGCTTTTTACCTTGGGCATCTGCTTTATTAAAACTTGGTTCTTTAAATTCTCGACTTGTTACTGGGTCCTTAACAGACATAGAAGGGTGCGTGGTCATCAATCCACCTATCGCACCATTTACATAAACTACTGTACCACCCAAACCCTTTGTGATTTCATTCCCTGAGGTATCATAAATACCTTTTTCCATATACTCTCGAACATAATGTGGAAAATCGGAACTAGATAAAAGGTTTTTATCCCAAAGTGTTTCTGGATGATTTGCCCAATTAACCAAAGTACCTAAAGTTTGATTGGTGGCAGTATCTATGGCTTGTAGCATGTACAGGCCGGGATCTAACACTTCAGGTTTTCTGGTATCTCCCACTAAATTTTCAGCTCCCAATAGATTTTTTGCAAACCTAATTTTGGCAGGTTTGGCATTTTTTGCTGCTGCTGTTGCGGCCGCAGCTATTTGCGAGCGCACGAGTTGCATATACTCTGCATTAATACCACTCTTAAAATAACCTGGCCCCCATAGGCCTAATAAATCGGGCGCTTCATGTGTATGGGTCGATGTTACAATGGTATAGTCAATGCCCGCAGACTCAGGAATCATTTTTCTCGCTGCTATAATATCATCACTGCCAAAACCTATAGCATCAATGGATACTAAGGCCAATTTAGTGTTGCCATCATCCAACACCATAGCCCTTGCCCAAAGTGTATCGCCAATACCATTGGCTGCACGGTATTTTCCAAAACCGGCCAACCAATAAGCATCAAATTCTCCATTGCCATTTACATCGGTCCATGTATCCCCATCTTCTTCGTGAAACTCCGCATCTCCGTTTACGTCTGTCCAAGTATCTGTTAATGGCGGATTGATGTGCATAGCAGCAAAACCAGCATGTATGGTACGTTTCTCTGTATTTCGTATGTTTAAATCTAACCAATAGCCAGCATGTCTATCCCAAAGTTGAATAGTCCCCCAAAGTACTATCCCCAAAATTATAGATCCTATGATTACCAGTGTACCTCTAAGCCATTTGCTCATGATGCATATTTTTATTATCTAAATACCAATCATTATTACTAATTTTCAGAAAAATATAAATTTAATCCAAATTGAAAGTGATATATGACTTGGCAAGAAGCGACTAAAAAATTTCTAGACCATCTAAAGATAGAAAGGTCTCTATCACCTAACACTTTGGATGCTTACAGGCTGGATGTACAGAAATTCAAAAATTATGTAATCCATACAGAAAATCCAATATTGCCTTTAGATGTAAAAAGAGAAAATGTTGAAGAGTTCTTAGCGCACTTGCACGATTTGCAAATTGCACCACACTCCCAAGCAAGAATTCTTTCTGGTATAAAAGGGTTTTACAAGTACCTCCATTATAATGATATTATCCCTTCAGATCCTACAGCGCTGATCACTACTCCAAAACTCACCAAAAAACTGCCAGATACCTTAGAGGTTTTTGAAATTGAAGCCATTTTAGATGCCATAGACCTTTCGAAAAAAGAAGGTGTTCGTAATAGGGCCATTATAGAAACTTTGTATAGCTCAGGTATTCGAGTGTCTGAATTGGTCAACATTAAAAAAGACCATTTAAATCTCGCTGCGGGTTACCTTAAAGTAGTGGGCAAAGGAGATAAAGAACGCTTTGCTCCACTTGGTAGAGATGCCCTTAAGTACATTCAAATGTATATTAAAGAAATTAGGGCAAAAATGAAGATCAAGCAAGGTTCTGAATCTTATCTTTTTTTAAATCGAAGAGGTTCGGCCATCTCTAGGATAATGATTTTTAATATTGTAAAAGACCTGGCACTAAAGGCAGGAATTAAAAAAAACATCAGTCCGCATACTTTTAGGCATTCTTTTGCTACGCATATGGTAGAAGGAGGCGCTGATTTAAGGGCAGTACAAGAAATGCTAGGCCATGAGTCTATCACAACCACAGAGATTTACACGCATATGGATATGGAGTACCTAAAGCAGGTCATCTTTGATTTTCATCCTAGAAGCCATAAAAAATATATCTTGCCAGATAGCGAGGAGGAAAACGAATAAAGGCCCACATGAGAGCAAAACTCCACGTGGGCCTTAACTATCTTAAAAATCGATATATCAATCCGTATATGGAATTAGATTGAAATCGATATTGACATCTTCTTCGTACTCTTCGCCACTTTCCAACATATCTATATCGCCCTCTTCGTAGTACCAGTTTACGGTTACCTCGCCATCTTGCTCGTCTTGATACTCTTCCAACAAGTTCAATATCTCTAAAAACCTTCTTGAGGAACTGGTATTGAAGTAGGTCATTTTAAAATTGAGTGTGATTTTCTTGCCAGGTTCTGTGAGGTATTTATTTAACCATTCAAAAACTGGCTGAAAAAACTCAACCGTGTATTCGTGATAAGACTCGCCCTCAATAGAGAGTATATCAGTTTCTGAATTAAAATCAATTTTAGGAATATAAGTTGAGCTTTCTATAAAAAAATTTTCCATGTGAAACCGAATTATTGTTTATTAATCTTTGCTGAAAGTATGAAAAATGGATTGCTACTATCTTCTCCTTTTATTTGATAATTGACTGGATTTCCTGATTTTCTTCTCATATCTATAAACCCGAGATTGGCACCAGGTTTATTAGGACGCTGCGGCATTTTACGCCTCATTTTGTACAAGTCTTTAAGCTCCTCTTCGCCTAGATTATTGAGCTCTTTAAACCTACTTTTTATTTCCTCGCTATCTTGCTGATGGATATAATTCCCAGAAGTGATCACATAATGGTCTTTAGTCTCACTTATTGCCAAAACCCCAACCCCTATGTTTCTGCAGTATTTTTCTGAATAGATCTTTTTAGCCGAATAATGGTGGATATTCTGTGCCATTTCAACCACCAAACCAAAAATCCTTTTAGTTAACAGCTTTGCATTCTCTCTATTCTTTAGATTAATATCTATGAGTCCTACTGTGTCCTGAGAAAAACTACCATTAAATGCAAGTGAAATTGCATGTTGCTCCAACTCATCTCTAAAAGTTTTCAGGCTGAATGCATCATGATTTTCCATTTTAATTACGCGTGATTTTTATTAATAAAGACGTAAAAGCAAAGCTTACACTTTAACTTTGTACCCTGCGTTAGCAGTATCTGAAGTCTTAACTTATATTTTTTTATATTATTACCTCATTACTGTGCTAAAATGGTAAGCGCACAGTCAAATTAACATAAGTTTTTGTGAACGATGTGAATATGTAGTTGGTTAAAACATAGGATTTTAAACACAGTGCTACATTTTAAATGAGGAATTCATATTAATTTGAAGTTTTTTAAATAGATAAGTTATTTTATGGTACGCGCTCTAACATTTTTAAGCTTAGTAACACTTACATTTTTCTTTTTTACTGCCTCTGCTCAAGATACGGGGAAACTAAAATTTGATAAAACCGCTCATAGTTTTGGTGATATCAAAGAGGAAGCTGGTCCCGCGACCATTTCTTTTACATTTAAGAATGAGGGGGACACACCAATTAAGCTTACATCTGTTCGTGCCTCTTGTGGCTGTACTACTCCTGAGTGGACCCAAGAACCTGTTGCTCCTGGAGAAGAAGGCGTCGTAACCGCCGCATACAATCCAAGAAACAGACCGGGCAAATTCAACAAATCGGTTACGGTAAAAACAGATGGAGAACCCGAACTTATCGTGTTAAGAATCTCGGGTAATGTAATTCCTAGACCTAAGGGCCCACAAGACCATTATCCTATGGAAATTGGCAATCTTCGTTTTAAATCAACACACGTTTACTTTGGCGATGTAATGCACGATGGTGCAGATACCGCCTCTACACTGGTTTACAATCAAGGTACTGAGCCAATTAACCTAAACCCTGAATCTACCATACTGCCGGCACATGTAACCATGAAAGCTTCTGCAAGCATTGTACAGCCTAAAGACACTATAAGACTATATTTCACTTATGATGCTGTAAAGAAGAACAATTGGGGATATAATTTCGATTATTTTAAGCTAAAAACCGACGATACAGAACAGCCAGAAAAAAGAATCAACATTTCTGCCACGATCAAAGAAAATTTTGGCAAATTGAGTGCTGAAGCAGCAAGGCCTAAAGTCCGATTCGATAAGGTTTCTCACGATTTTGGAAAGGTACAGCAAAAAAGCAAGGTCTCTACTACTTTTACCATAACCAATGAAGGAGAGGCACCCCTGTTGATCAGAAAAACAAAAGCTTCTTGTGGCTGTACTGCTACAAAACCAGCCAAAACAGAATTAGGTCCCGGCGAATCGACCACCATAGATGTTACTTTTAGCACAGGATCTTACAAAGGCAAGCAAAAGAAAAGCTTAACCGTAATAGTTAATGATCCAGAAACCCCAATGACAAGACTCTGGATAGAATCAGACGTACAAGTTCCTGAGAATACTCAAACCCAAGGAAATTAGAAGTTATTTTACTTTAAAAAAGCGATAAGAGTTCAACTTTTATCGCTTTTATTTTTTACAACTCGATGAGAATCCTCAAAAAAATATTCTTTGCAATATTTGCTATTGCTTTAATTTTTTCGCTAGCCGTTTCGTTGTTTGTCAATTTTTATCCTTCCTTTGGGGGTGAACCAAGTGCCCAAGACCAAGAGCTTTACAAAAAAATCGCTTTTTTTAAAGAAGGTAAATTTTATAATCCTGAGCCTACGCAAATGGGTTTTAGTTTCTCAAACATCCAAAAGCTCATTAAAGAATACAGCAGAGATGATGTACAGAGGGCACCTAAAGTACCACCTACAGTACATCAAATTGATTCTATAAATATTGCCAATTACAGCGATACCTTGCCAAGGATAACTTGGTTTGGGCATTCTGCATTTTTGTTGGAAGTAGGCACTAAAAAAATACTATTAGACCCTATGTTGGGTGAGTCACCTGCTCCGCATCCACTCTTGGGCACCAAAAGGTTTTACGAACAATTACCCATTGCCATAGAAAAGCTACCAAAGATTGATGCTGTAGTTTTTTCTCATGATCACTACGATCACCTAGACTACGAGTCTGTATTGAAACTAAAAGAAAAAACAGCAGCCTTTTTAGTACCCTTGGGCGTAGATGCCCACTTAGAGGCTTGGGGAGTAGAACATGGCAAAATAAAAAGTCTAAACTGGTGGGACTCAACCGATGTAGCAAACATCAAATTTATTTGTACACCCGCCAGGCATTTTTCTGGTAGAGGAATTCTTAACCGAGAATCTACCTTGTGGGCTTCGTGGATTTTGAAAATAGACGGATATAAATTCTATTTTAGTGGTGATGGTGGCTATGGCCAACATTTTAAAGAAATCGGCAGCAAATATGGCCCCTTCGACTTTGCCATGATGGAGTGCGGCCAATACAACGAAATGTGGGCCGACATCCACATGATGCCTGAAGAAACTGTACAGGCTAGCTTAGACCTAGATGCCAAACTAGCCATGCCCATTCATTGGGGCGCTTTTACACTGGCACTGCATTCATGGACAGACCCCATAGAAAGATTTAGCAAAAAAGCCAGAGACGTTCAACTGCCATTTATTGCTCCTGAAATCGGCGAAGTCGTTTATTTAAATACCTACCCGCAAGTGAACGCTTGGTGGAAAAAAAACTAATTGCTTATTGGCTTGGCCAATAACTCATCAAGCTTCTTTTTGATAACAGTGTTTTTTTGGCTTCTAGTCAATACAACTGGTTCTGAAGCCCTAACGTCACAATTTTGTATAGGACAACGCTCGCAGGTTTGCCCAACAGCTACATCGGGTACGCTACTGTCGTTCCAAAAATTTACACGTTCTCTAAAGTTCTTATCTATTTGGAAGCCTAAGGTAAGACTGCAGTTAAAATCAGGGTTTGGATACTGCGGCCTTGCCAGTGAAATACAGAAATATTTATTGAGCGTACCTTCGTAACTTGATATCTGAGCCTCACATAGTGGGTTTTCATAGGCACTTTGCTCCAACTGTTTTGCAAGCCTTTCATTAATTTGAATAGAGATCCAGCGCCTGCAATAATGTTCGCTCGTAATGGTACCGTGCGGATGGTGCAACCCAGACAAATGCAACTCTTTGGTTAGCAAAAAATGGTTTCGCTTGGGCATATGCCTAATTTTTATAAAAAAGAGTTTGCTTAAATCAAAATAGCGAGGCAGCACGCTGGTGAGCCTGTGCAAAAAAGTTTCTGGCGAACTATTGTGCCGAAACATAATATTTAAAAAACCCTCTGCGTCCCACTTATATTTTTTAAAAAACCGCTCAAAGTCTTTTACCAACTCTTGCTCTGGCAACAGTAAAGCACCTGCAAAATAAGTTGCTTTAAAATTATTTAAAATTTCATCAAAAGAATTTACAGATTGCCAAGTGTAAGTATAAGAACGCTCTTCCATTTGCATGTAATGATAGGCTACCTCTCTGCTTAGCACAAAAGTTTTTTGTTGATCTGTTAGTCTTCCGTCTATCATCAGCTTTCCTTTTTTTTTCTTTTCCATTCTTAAAACAGACCTAAAATTTGAAAGCTCAGGATAGCTCAACAAAGTTGATTCGTCTATTTCATAATGGCATTTGTTTGTAAGATAATCTTTTAAGCTGCTGAGTAGATCTTTATCATCCCTAAGAAAATTCTCCCTAAATTGTTCTGTAGCTCTTTCAATCTCTGGAAAATAATTCTCGTGCATTTCTTGGTAAGTACGCAATACAGAAAAGTAGAAATTCTCTACAGTTAAATTGTAGTTTCTAGAAATCTCAATAAGTGTACTTATAAAGGCATTGAGTTTAGACGGTGCATTGGAAATCAATTCCAACAAATTACCCGGTTGTATGCCAAATACATCTAAGGGCAATTCGCTAAGAATATTAGACTTAAGGATTTCTGAAAGCGGCCCTAGCTTTTTACTCAGCTTTAAAGAAACCAGCCAATCATAAGAAACATCTAAGGCTTCTGAAAGAGCAAAAATCTTATCGGCTTTAGGATATTTTTTCCCTTTTTCTATCTCATTGAGGTAAGAGATAGAAATATCTGTTTTTTGAGATAGCTGTGCTAAAGAGAGATGTTTTTCTTGCCTGAGCAACTTGAGCTTGAGCCCAAAAATCAATCTGATGTTTTCTTCTTTTACCACGCTTATTCACTTTATAATTCAACCGTATCCTGCTTTTAAATTTAGCAAAATGATAGCGAATAAGCCTTATTAAAACGAAAATTTAACTTTTAGTAAAAATTCGCCATAAATATGTAGCGGTATTTTATCCTTTCTCCATTTCTATAATAGCCCTAAAGTGTGCCTCGGCAATTAAATCTCTGCCCTCTTTGGTAAGCAGGTACCTTTTACACTCGTATGGGTTGGTCATGAATAAGTTTTCGGTTAGAATGGCAGGCATTTTTGTTCGCCTAAGTACATAGAACACTTTTTTGTGTTCGTCGTGCTCTCTGTCGGGATCACCGTCTTCGTAAGCTTGCTCACGAAATCTTATTTTATCATCAAAAATAAAAGCTTGTTTTATATGCTTAAAAAAGGTAGTCGCCACTAAATCTGCACCTGTAAGACCTTTGCTTGTCCAAATCTCAAAGCCGCCTACACTTTGATCTTCAAAAGCATTGGCATGTATAGATATATAAATGCATTTATGCCCTGCATCGTGCAGCTCATTCGCACGGCTAACCCTGGTTCTTAGAGTGATATCATCATCTTCAGGAACGATATTTACATAATCTACACCTGCATACTGGCACATCTCGATCAACCTTCTAACAATTGCTCTGTTGAATTCTCCCTCAAAAAGTTGAGGAAAGCCATCACCCCACTTAGGGCTACGTTTTCCTGGAGTTTGGTATTTCCCTGCGATAACACCACCATGACCTGGGTCGAATAACCATAAAAATTTACTCATTATTAGATGAAATTTGTAACTGCTGTACAATGTACGAAAATTTTTAACAGCGCACACCTTACGTTTTAAAAAGGGTAAAATTACGCTTTAAAGCCCAATCAATAACTATAAAAAGCATGGTATTAAAAAAGATACTGCCGTAAACATTAGCGGTATTTCGCACACTACTTGCTAATAATTTTGTTAAACTAATATAAGCCTTTATTTTTCGACTATGATACGTTTTGCTTTTTTATCTTTCATTGCACTAGTTGTTTGGATCAGTGGTCATAATGCTTCTGCACAACAGACCAATCCAAAAAAAAGAAGGAGTCCTGTAGGCCTTGCTACTTATAAGAATGGAGATTTTTATGCAAAAGTGACCTACGGCCGACCCTACATGAAATACCAAGCCTCTTACCCTTTTGGCTACAATGTGCCATGGCGTAAAATTTGGCGCACCGGCGATGATGATGCTACCGAAGTGACCATTACCAAAGATGTAACCATAAACGATAATTTGCTGAAAGCAGGCACCTATGCGCTATTTACCATACCCGACACCGCAGAGTGGACCATTATTTTTAACAAAGAACCCGGGCAGTGGGGCTTGTACAATTACAACCCAGCCAAAGATGCTTTTAGAACGAAGGTACCTGTTTACAAAGCACCCGGGCAGTTTAGGGAATTCACCATCTTTTTACAAGGCACGCCCAAAGGCGCAGACATCTTTTTGATTTGGGATAAAACATCAATAAGAATACCTATGGTTATTAGGGAGGAGGAAAATTAAACTTACCCCTCCTCGCCAACGTCCTTTACCAATAAAGTAAGCACTGAGGCCAATACAAATGCACCTGCTCCCAACAGAATAACATCAATGGCTTGATTATCGAAAAATTTAGACATTAAATAGCCCAAAATAGAAGCAGCGGTAATTTGAGGTATTACAATAAAAAAATTAAAAATGCCCATGTAAATACCCATTTTATGCGCTTGCAGAGCGCCTGAAAGCATGGCATAAGGCATGGTGAGAATGCTGGACCAAGCTAAACCAACGCCTACCATAGAGAGATAAATCAGATTGGCATTTTCAGGTCCATCAATCCATGAAATTGACCCTAAACCGACAGCACCTGCCAAAAGGCAAACCATGTGTACAAACTTTCTGCTAGTTCTTTTGGCCAAGTAGGGAAGCAAAAATGCCAACAATGCAGAAAATAAATTATAGGCCGCAAATGCCAAACCTACCAAATCAGCACCATCGTTATATAGTTTAGAAGTAGGATCTTCTGTACCAAAAACATGCTGGGTTACCGCTGCAGTAGTGTAGATCCACATACTAAAGAGTGCAAACCAAGAAAAGTACTGTACTACGGCCAGCTGCACCATGGTTTTGGGCATGTTCACAAAAGAGGAAAAGAACTCTCCAATGCCGTGTACCTCTTCCTCATAATCTCCTTCTGAAAATTCTTTCAATTCTTGTGGAGAATATTCAAAGCTGCGCATGACCGTCCAAAGAACGCAAACAAAAAAGGCAAAAGCCCCCAAATAGAAAGCCCAGACCACTGAAGGCGGGATTTGTCCTTCGGGTGCTGTATTGGCTACTCCAAACCAGTTAGTAAGCATAAATGGCAAGGCCGAAGCAATCACCGAACCCACACCTATAAAAAAAGTCTGCACCGCAAAACCTTGTGTTCTTTGTTTATTTGGGAGCATATCGCCCACAAATGCTCGAAACGGTTCCATAGAAATATTGATAGAGGCATCCATGATCCAAAGCACGCCTGCTGCCATCCATAAGGCCGAGGAGTTGGGCATGGCAATTAAAGCCAAAGAGGCGAAAATGGCCCCAATCATAAAATAAGGGCGGCGGCGGCCCCATCTCGGGCTCCAAGTGCGGTCGCTGAAATATCCTATAATAGGTTGAATGAGCAAACCAGTTACCGGTGCGGCCAACCATAAAATCGGGATTTGGTCTTTATCTGCGCCAAGGGTTTCGAAAATACGGCTTACATTGGCGTTTTGGAGGGCAAACCCAAACTGTACGCCCATAAAGCCAAAGTTCATGTTCCAAATTTGCCAAAAACTTAACTTGGGTTTGGCAGCCACGCTAGATTCCATCTTTCCTATTTAGAATTAAATCAAACAATGTAGTGCATCCTTCTAGAAAAAAGGATTGGTTTACAAGTATAGTAAGAAGATGGTTTATAGGGATAGTTATTCGATTTCTAAAGTAGAAATTCTTTTAGAGATTAGGAAAT
>CAKZMZ010000059.1 GCA_937129345.1 uncultured Thalassovita sp.
TTTACTGGATGAAATGACTGCGCCTAATGGTTTGTTTTATTCTTCGCTCAGCGCAATTACCGACAATGAGGAAGGCAAATATTATGTGTGGCAGAAAGAAGAAATAGAAAGTATCTTGGGTAAAAATCAATCGGTTTTCAATGCTTATTATCAAATAAGGGAAGAAGGCAACTGGGAAAGTGGAAAAAACATATTACACATCAATCCAGAAAATTATGATGCATCAACCAATAAAGATTTAAGCACTGCTAGAAAGAAATTATTAGAACAAAGGAACCAAAGAACCCGACCAGCCATAGACGATAAATTACTCACTTCTTGGAACGCCCTCATGATTTCTGCCTTAGCAAAAGCTTATACTGTTTTTGATAATCAAGCTTATTTGTCTCAGGCCGAAAAAACGGCTGATTTTTTTAATGAGCGATTTAAAAATGAGGGCAAACTGTACAGAAACTATAAAGAAGGTAAATCCATTGAAGCTTTTTTAGAAGATTATGCTTATCTAATCCAAGCCTATTTAGATTTGTACGAAGCCACTTTTAATGAGCAATATCTTACTAGAGCCAAAGCACTTACCGAGTTTACTGAACAGCAATTCTCTGATGAGAGCACTAACTTATTCTTCCAAAATCAACAGGATAACAAAGTACAAGCGCTTTTACAGGGAATCCCGACACAGGATGATATCTTGCCCTCTGCCAATAGTGTGATGTGTAAAAATTTTCAGCGCTTAGGCTGGTATTTTGATGACGAGACTTATCATGAAAAAGCGCAAGCCATGCTAAGTGCAGTACTCGAAACATTAGAAAAGCAAAGTGTCTCTATGGGCAATTGGTTGCCTTCTTTGATTTGGGAGATTGAAGAACCATATGAGGTAGCTATTGTTGGTAAAAATGCAAAAGTTCTTGCTAAAACTTGGAAGAAAACTTACCAACCTAATGCGGTTTTATTTGGAGGGCTAGATGAGGGCAAATTACCCTTTATGCAATTCAAGCTAGATGAGGACAAAACGAGCATTTATGTGTGTAGAAAAAAGATTTGCAAAAGACCCGTTTACGAGGTTGAAGAAGCGCAGGGCTTGATGGAATAAATCAATATGAATCTTTCCGCAAGTGAATAAAAATGTGAAATTATTTTTATAAAACTTTCTCAGTCTTTTTCAAGTGGAATCTTTATTTTAACCAATGTTCCTTTTTTCTTGGAGCTTTCTACAGAGATGTTGCCGTTATGGGCCATAATAATGTTTTTAGAGAAGGTAAGACTGAGACCCAAATGCCCCTCTTTAGTAGAAAAAAATGGATCAAAAACACAAGAAGTATCTTTCCCATTGATGCCTTTACCATTGTCGTAAATGTCTATCTCGATGTACTTACCGTTTTTAGAAGCTTTTATGTTAATTTCTCCATTTTTTTTGGGTAAGGCCTCAAAAGAGTTGGCTACAATGTTTACCAAAGAATCTTGGAGTTTCTGCTCATCGGCAAAAATACTTTCGCCTTGTATAGATTCTTCGCTTACTATGACACCATGTTGCTCTATCTTATTATTAAAAATCATCCGAATTTTATTCATAAAGCTTGATATCTCTACCGATTCCTTTTCTAAATCAGGTGTGTCTGTAGCTGCAAGAAATTTAGATAAGATCAAATCTACCTTGTAGAGATTCCTACTGATTACGTCATTAGAGAAATCGTCTTTACATTCTCCTCTAAGCGTTTCGTTTGATAGATAAATATCCATCAAATATTGCTTTATTTGATAAGATAATGCTCTTACAGACTTGCTGGTCTTCTCAAAAAATACTTCTTCATCCGTCATAATCTAATGGTCCTCAATTCTGTATTCTTTAATTTTATTATACAGGGTTTTCCTGTTAATTTTTAGCTTTTTGGCAGCTTTTTCCTTATTGTGACCGGTCTCTTCAAGAATTTTGAGTATTACATTTCTTTCTGCGATTGCGGCAGCAGATTTCAATAGGTTTTCTTCTTCGGCACTCATTTTAAACTTTTCTACCCTTAAACTAATCTTTTGTGGCAGATCCATAAGTCCTAACTCATCAGACTCTGCAAGCAACACCATCCGATTAATGGTATTTTGCAACTCTCTTAGATTCCCGGGCCACTCGTAAGTAGAAATTGCAGAGAGCGCTTCGGGTTTAATTTTTTTAACATCCTTGTTGAGTCTTTTATTTGCCTTCTTCAAAAACAAATCGCAATACTCAGTAATATCTTCCTTTCTGTTTTTTAAAGGGGGCAAGTCTATGGTAAACTCATTGAGTCTGTAGTAAAGGTCTTTCCTAAATTCTCCTTTTTCTACCTTTTCTTTTAAGTCTTCATTGGTGGCCACTATCAATCTTACATCTACCGGAATGTCTTTTTCACTACCTACCCTGTTAACCACTTTTTCCTGTAGTACGCGTAGCATTTTCATCTGATTGGCATAAGAAAGATTACCTATTTCATCTAAAAATAATGTGCCACCATCGGCGCGTTCAAAGCTACCTTCTTTACTCCTAATGGCACCTGTAAAAGCACCTTTAACATGACCAAATAGCTCGCTACTCGAAAGGTTTTCTGATAGAGCACCACAGTCTACGGCTACCATAGGTCTGGAGATCCGCTTACTTTTCTTATGCAGACCCATGGCAATAAATTCTTTACCCGTACCAGTTTCCCCCTGAATCAGCACTGTAAAATCGGTCGGTGCTACCATATCTACCATTTCTCTAATTTTTAGAGCGCTTTTGCTTTGCCCTAAAACATAATTGCTTTTTTCTACCAAATCATCAAAATGGCTAGTATCTTCCGGGAAACCTATTCCAGCATTTTCAAGGGCAGCTTCTATAGTTTTTAAAAATTCGTCGGGAATTATGGGTTTTACAACATAGTCATATGCTCCTAATTTTATAGCGATAATGGCCTGCTTTAGATTTGAATAGGCTGTGATAATAATGGCACGGGTCTTCGGTGCTACAACCTTGATTTTTTTGAGCAAATCGTTACCTGTACCATCGGGTAGCCTGTAATCGATAAGTACTAGATGGTATTTTTCTTTTTTTAAAATATTTAAGGCTTCTGAACCAGAGTAATAACTTTCCGTCTGGTATCCCTTGCCATCTAAATACCTACTCAAAAGGCCACATAAATCTTGGTCGTCATCGACAATCAGTATTCTCTTCTTTCTCTTCATCATATCTTTATTAACTTAAATAAGTTAAGGGTTTTACAGGGCAATATCAATTAGACAGACAATTTATTTAAAATAAATATTTAAGGAGTAAACTTTTACCTATGGTGTAGAAAAAAGTCTACGATTTATTTTACTTGAAATAAAAAGGGTTTTCGCTTTTTATAATATGAAATTTTGCAAAACGCCAGCTATAAAACAATGCTTAGGCACATACAAGGCAATAGTTCGCGTTGCTGCTTGCTTCAATCGGCTTTTTACCTTAAAATTTGAGGTGGAAATACCCGATTTGTAGGTAAAAAATTACCCATCAAAATCTGTATTTATAGCGTATACAAGCCTTACTGCATTCTTGTTTTCTATCTGCTATTTCTGGCAAGGTATTTCTCTATACTTGTTAAATTTTGAATCAATCCAAATGATTATTTCAATTTTTATGGGCAAACTCAACAAAAAGTATCTATATGATGAACCACCAGAAAAAAAAGGGCAAAAAGAACACCTTTTATAAGCTTTACTATTCTAGAAATAAACCTAATGCAGACCTCGCACTTTTAAGAAAGAAATCTAAAATAAGTGAGGAAGACACTTTGAGAAAATAAAAAAAAATGATTTGTGATCACAGATTTTTTAAATAGTCTAATTGATGTGAAAGAGCATATACATATCAAAACAGCCTTTAATTTTTCTCTGTAGACCTGATTTATTTCGTAAATTTGAACACAAACGAAGTGAAACAAAGAAGGTAAATCAGTGGATAGAGTGCATTGCAAATTTTTGATGAAACAAATATTGAAGCTGCTATTGGCAATTAGTGTTTTCTCTCTTTTTAAATGTGCGAACGAATCACCTCAACAAACTAAAAAAAAGCAAACTCTATTTAACAAGATTCCTTCCAAGCAATCAGGCCTGACCTTTACCAACCAAATAAAGCCCGATTTCGACTTTAACATCTTAGAATACAATTACTTTTACAATGGCGGTGGCGTGGCTACGGCAGACTTTAACCAAGACGGCCTGCCCGACCTTTTTTTTACAGGCAATATGGTGAGTAGCGCCTTTTACCTCAACAAAGGTGATTTGCAATTTGAAGATGTAACACAAACTGCAGGTTTGGCAACCGACACCTGGATCAGCGGGGTTTCTGTAGTGGACATCAATGCTGACGGACTTTTGGATATTTATTTATGCGCCTCAGGTTACGCCGATGAAAGCAAAAGAAAAAACCTCCTTTACATCCACCAAGGCTTGGATGAAAACGGGGTGCCTCAATTTGCAGAACAGGCTGCTGCTTTTGGTCTGGCAGACGATGGTTACTCCACACAAGCTGCTTTTTTTGATTATGACTTGGATGGAGATTTGGACGTGTATATTGCTACCGTACACCACGACAAGAGCAATCCCAACTTGCCCAAACCGAAAATAAACGATGGCTCTGCGCCCAGCACCGATAAATTATATGAAAACAAGTCTGAACAATGCAAAGCATCAGATTGCCAAATTGCATTTGAGGATGTTTCCAAAAAGGCAGGCATTTTAAAAGAAGGCTATGGATTGGGCTTGGCCATCAACGATTTTAACCAAGATGGTTGGCCCGACGTATTTGTCGCCAATGATTTTATCTACAACGATTTGCTGTATATTAACAACCAAGATGGCACTTTTAGGGAAAAAGCCGCGTCATCATTCAAGCACCAAGGCCAATTTTCTATGGGTACTGATGTGGCAGATATCAACCATGATGCTTTGCATGAGTTGTTGGTGCGAGACATGCTGCCCGAATATTACCTGCGCCAAAAACAGATGAACACGGCCATGAACTACGACCGCTTTCTAATGGCGCTAGACAATGGGTACATCCCCCAACACTCTCGCAATACTTTGCAATTGAACCAAGGCATATTGAATGAAGAGCTACATTTTTCTGAAGTGGGGCAATTAGCAGGCATTTACCAAACCGATTGGAGTTGGTCGCCCCTATGGGCCGATTTTGATATGGACGGGCAGCTAGATTTGTTCGTGAGCAATGGCATACCTAAAGATATTACCGATAGCGATTTTATTATGTACCGTGATCAGCAAGTACGCAAGGGTAATTTCGATTATAATGCTTTAAAAACAGAACTCTTGGCCAAGCTAGAACAATTACCACCTGTAGATAAATCGAATTACATTTTTAAAAACAATGGAAATTTACAATTTGAAGATGTTACTACAGATTGGGGTTTGAGAGAAGACTCTTTTAG
>CAKZMZ010000060.1 GCA_937129345.1 uncultured Thalassovita sp.
TGCCATGCCTGCCAAACTTTACTTTGTAAGAGGCAAAAGAATAAGCCCGTATAAAATGATCAAAGAAAAACCTTACCGTGAGTACACTCAAGAGGAAATAGAATTTGTGAGAAACCGCATTCATGAAATGATGCAAAAAGAACTCAGAGAAGCCGAGCAACAATACGGTAAAAAACCCTACCAATGGAAAAGCTTTTTTAAGATCATCAAAAACAATTTCTCAAAGCTACCCTTTTTATTGCCAACAGGTTGGCCATTACTTTTTAGTGAATTCAATAGAAAATATAAGAAATATGGCCCCGATGGATTTAATCTTAAACTCAATTGGTTTAATCTATTGATTCTATTATTTAAAAATCCTTTTGTGCTCTTTTACTTTATTCCAATACTCGGTTGGATACCCATTATGATAAAAGGCTATAAAAAAACTAAAACAGCCGAGACAAAACATAAAAAATAGCTAAAAATATTAGAAGCACAAAAGCTTTTGAGCATTAATAAGAGCTTATTGCACAATATTTTTAGATTCTTAGTAAAGGAGTAATTACCAATACTTATTTTTTTATTACCCAATTAAGCAGTTGATAATTTTTTTTATTTTGAAAAAAATAAAACTATCTATTGACCTGCATTTTTTAATTTTGGGTTGAACTAGCTAAAAAAAAATCTTTTTCTAACAAATTTTACACCAAAATTTATTTTTTTAAGAAAAATCATTAAAATTGAAAAAGTAAACAACCGTTAAGAAGTGTAAACTGGTACAATATCTACTTAATCCAGTCAACTAACTCGCAACACTTCAATACAATTAACCAGCTATTATTTCAATCAACAAATGACTCTAAAATTATTGGTTTATGCAGAAGTTAAACCTAACACAAACCCTCTCACAAAAATTATCTCCGCAACAAATTCAGTTTATAAAACTGTTGCAGGTACCTACTGTAGAACTTGCGGCGAGAATTGAGCAAGAACTAGAGAGTAATCCTGTGCTTGAGGAGGGGAAAGATGATGAACTAGAGGAAGAAAATTTAATAGGAAGCGACGAAGAAGATTTCGATGACTACGACGACGGAGACGACCTTATGGACGCCGATCCCGTTGAAGAGGTAAATATCGATGAGTACCTAGGTTCTGAAGACTTGGCGGGCTATAAAATGCAAGGCGATGGCCCAGTGGACGATGAAGAAAAGGAAATGCCGCTGCCCACCTACTCTTCACTAACCGAAAACCTATTGACCCAATTAGGCTACTTAAACCTATCTGAAAAAGAAGAAATCATTGGCAAGCAGCTTATCGGAAGCATAGATAACGATGGTTACATACGCAGAGACTTAGAAGCCATAGTAAACGATTTGGCCTTTTCTGTAAACGTGGATACCAGCGAAGATGAAGTAGAAGAAGTATTGAAAAAGATACAGCTTTTTGACCCCCCCGGCATAGGATGTAGGGACTTGCAAGAATGTCTTTACATTCAATTGCAGAGAAAAGATACCAAAGATCCCATGGTTATGGTATCCATCAAAATAGTAATGCTCTGCTTTGAAGAATTTAAGAAAAAACACTTTGTAAAGATACAGAAAAAGCTCAACCTGAGCGAAGACCAACTGAAAAGAGCGGTGACTATGATCACCAGGCTCAACCCTAAACCGGGTGGCTACACTTCTAATTATGAAAAGTCGCAGTACCTCACTCCTGACTTTATACTTAAAGAAGTGAACGGAAAATTAGTGGTTTCTTTAAATTCTAAGAATGCGCCCGAGTTAAAAATCAGTCGCTCTTATGCAGATATGCTTGATAGCTACAGCAAAGCCAAAAAGAAAGACAAGAAAATAAAGCAAACGGTAACCTTTGTTAAGCAAAAGCTAGACGCTGCCAAGTGGTTTATAGATGCCATTAAGCAAAGGCAAGAAACCTTGCTCAAAACCATGCGCGCCATTGTAAACTACCAATACGACTTTTTTATGTCTGGCGATGAGAGTAAGCTCCGTCCTATGATCTTGAAGGATATTGCCCAAGAGATCAACATGGATATTTCCACGGTTTCTAGGGTGGCCAACAGCAAATCGGTACAAACGGATTTTGGCCTTTTCCCCCTTAAGTTCTTCTTCTCTGAAAGTATTACCACAGAAAGCGGCGAAGATGTGAGTAGCAAAGAGGTAAAATACCATCTTAAAACCGTGATCGATAAGGAAGACAAAAGGAAGCCGCTTTCAGATGATAAATTAGAGCGTATTCTAAAAGAGAAAGGCTACAACATTGCACGAAGAACCGTTGCCAAATACCGAGAGCAACTGAACATACCTGTGGCCAGGTTGAGAAAAGAGCTTTAAAAATAAGGTAATTGAGAGTAAAACAGGATTTGCTGACTGCAAATCCTGTTTTTTTTATCTCCACCATGTAAATTTGAGTTTTACAGTTAAATGAAACAGCTTGAATTTACGGTTAGCCAAAGTCATTTCCATTGTTGCACATCCTTTGCTTATGCCCACGCTGGCATTTTTCATCGTTTTTTATTTTGCAGGAACCACCGTTCCTTTTTCTGCTGAAGGAAAACTCAGCTTATTGGGATTGATCTTTGTGAGCACCTTTCTTTTTCCGTTTGGGAGCATACTACTCTTGCACACTACGGCATTATTGGGCAATCTACAGGTAGATGAAAAAACGAGCCGCCCTCTGCCCTATGTAACCGTTACCGTTTTTTATACCATGATCACCTACTTTTTTGTGGACAAGGTAGGCATTGCAGTTTTACCAAGCTCTATGATCATTGCAGTGGCGATAACCACGGCCTTAACCACCGTACTTTCTACCTTTCTTTCTTTTAGCATACACAGTACTGCCATGGGCGGTGTGCTCGGGCTGCTATTCTGCGTAAAAGCCATTTACTACGAAATCAATACCCTTATTTACCCTATTGCTTTTTGCATTTTACTGGCCGGCCTTGTTATGACAGCGCGGCTTTCTATGCAAAAAAGAACCCTTTTGCAGGTTTTCTTCGGCCTCGCATTGGGATTTTTCTGCTGTTTTGGGGTACTCTATTTTTTAATATAATACCTACATCATGTTGTTTAAGTATTTTCCTACCATGGTCCTTCTTACTTGCATTTCCTTTAACGCCAATGCCCAAAGCAAAGATTTTGGCATTTCTATTGGCATACTGCCGCAAGGCGGGCACAATGCCATTACCGATGTAGCAGGGGTGACTGTCGGGCATATTACACTGGAAAAAGAAGACAGCATTCGCACAGGGGCTACGGCTATTTTACCTCATACAGGCAATATATTTCAAGAAAAAGTACCTGCGGCCATCCACATAAGCAATGGTTTTGGCAAATTGGCAGGCTACTCACAAGTGGCAGAATTAGGCAATTTAGAAACCCCTATTTTACTCACCAATACGCTTAATGTAGCCAACGCCGTTAACGCGCTCATCACTTATACTTTAGAACAAGAAGGCAATGAAACTGTACGCTCGGTAAATGCCGTAGTCGGTGAAACCAATGATGGTTATTTGAATGATATTCGTGGAAGGCATGTACAAGAAGCTGATATGCTCAAAGCCATTGAAAATGCCAAGTCAGGAAAGGTAGCACAAGGCAATGTAGGCGCAGGAACAGGAACCATTTGCTTTGGTTTTAAAGGCGGAATCGGCACAGCCTCTAGGGTAATCCCCGATGATTTGGGCGGCTACACAGTGGGTGTTTTAGTACAGACTAATTTTGGCGGGGTACTTCAAATAAACGGTGTACCTGTTGGCGAAGAGTTGGACCAATATTACCTAAAAGGCAAATTGCAAGACAGCGCCGATGGTTCTTGCATGATCGTAGTCGCTACCGATGCGCCTTTGGACGCAAGAAACCTAGAACGCTTGGCCAAAAGAGCAGCTTTTGGTTTGGCCAAAACAGGTGGCATAGCCTCTAATGGCAGCGGAGATTATGTGATTGCCTTTAGTACCCATCCTGAAAACCGAGTGCCATACAATACCGAAGAAGCCGTTTTGGAAAAGAAAGAATTAAAAAACGGTGCGATGTCTCCACTGTTCTTAGCAGCTAATGAAGCTACAGAAGAAGCCATCATCAACTCCCTACTTTTTGCCGAAACCACCACAGGCAGAAGCGGGCATAAAATTGAGGCGCTACCCAAAGACAAATTAAGAGAGATTATGAAGAAGTATGGAAGGTTGGAGGAGTGAGAAATAATATCAACTATTTGGTTTTTCTATTTCCACATCAAAATACAAATCCTCCATAGCAATACTGATATCTAAAGCAGGTAATAAAATCTGTTTGTCTAAGCCTTCGTAGCGGGCAATTTCCCAAGAGTTTGTAGCATCTTTTTTTGTAAAAACTTCTACTAAATACCTGTCTTGCTCAATAAGCACATATTCTTTAAAGGTGGGTACTTGTCTGTAAAAGAAAAACTTATCGCCCCGATCATAAGCAGCGGTAGATTTAGAAAGCACCTCAACAATAAGTGTAGGATTAATTATTGCTTCTTGAGAAGCCTCTGAAACTTGTAACTCACCACAAACTACCATACTATCAGGATAGACAAATTTGTTGCCTGTCTCTATATTTAATTTGGCTTCACTACTCAATGCTTTACATAGTTTTTTGGCTTTTTGTAGATTACTGCGCAATGCTGAATATATATTTCCTACTAAAAGCGTATGAGCAATAGAACCACCTGCCAAGGCGAAAACCTCACCGCTGTGAAACTCATAACGCTGTTGTGTATCCAACTCAAGCTGTAAGTATTCTTTTATGGTAAGCGATATTTCTCTGGCAGGTTTCATCCTAATAAAATTACACGATTACTTGTGAATAAGCAAAGTAGAAAAACTTATATTCTTTACAAATCCTTTACTCACCAGCTCTCACCAACAACCAACTCACCAGATAACCACTACCACCATCCCGGGTGACTTACAAGCCATTTTTATAGGTATTTCTTTATATTTGCTCCCTCAGTAAAACTTGCTATATTTAGTTACAGTCATTTTAAATCAAAAGTATAATGGATAAGAACTGGGTAAAAATCAGAAAATTTGGCAAAACTAAATTTGTTGCTGCTTTTAGCTTACTTTTTGGGGTAGCCCTTGCATTTGGGGGAAACATTGTGAACATGATAATGGAAAGTAGTTTTACATGGTATTCGATAATTTCAATAGCAACACTTGGGATGTTTTTTGGCGGCATGCTTGGAGGGCTTTTAGCTGGATTATCGCAATGGTACATCCATGAGGAAAAGTTCTCAAAAGAGCAGCGGTCAGTTTAGCTTTTTATCAATAAACCTAATTTTTTTACTCCCCAACTCTAACCAACAACCAACTCGCCAAATAACCACTACCTCCATCTCGGGCGACTTGCCAGCCGTTTTTCTTGAGGTATTTTACTAAAAAGCGATTGAGCAAGCCATGGGAAACCAAAACTACTTTGCCATCTCTTGCCGCTTTTTGTTCTAATAATTCTACACCTTGCTTTGCCCGCTTTTTTGCTTTTGAGAAGCTTTCGATTCCTTTTTTATTCGTACCGAAAAACCACAAAATCCTAGATTTTACCAACCAATATTTTAGAGGTAGCCTTAGGTTTGGGAAGGCAAAGATTTTCCGCTCAAACTCTCGAAAAAGTGGATAAGGCTGAAAGGCGATGTCAGCTCCAAAAATTAACTCAGCCGTATTTTTAGCCCTTGGTATTGAGCTGGTAAAAATAGTATCTAACTCATTAGAGTAAAGCAGTACAGGCTTTTTCTCAGGTGTATAAATACCCACAGAATCGTAAGCGCGCACAAATGCCTGTGCCTCTTTTCTTTTTAACCAACCGTGTTTTTTTAGGGCAGGCTCGCCATGCCTGATGAGTATAATCTGCTGCAAGTTTTCGTAATCATCCACCAAATTCATCTCGGGCTGTACAAAGGTCAGTTGAAATCCTTCTTCGCCAGCTGCCTTTTCCACCGCATCATAAAACTCAACAATCCTTTCGGTTTGTGAAAAGAGGGGCAAACAGTGAATCAATACCAGTCCCTTAAAAATCAATAGCGCAAAACACTTCATAAATGGCTAATAAAATTTAAATTGTAAAGCTAGGGCGCAATTGGCAATGGAGGAAGATAATTCAACATAATTATACCGTAGTTTTGTAAGCGATAACTTCACAAAAAATTACTGTGCATATGCAAACTGGAAAAGTAGCCCTTCGCCCTTTTGAAAAAACTGACCGTAAAGCATTGGCCAAGTTGTGCAATAACAAAAAAATTTGGGACAGTGTGCGCGACTATTTGCCAAGCCCGTATACTTTGGAAGATGCCGATGCTTTTATAGAATTCTGCAAAAAAAGCGAACCCACTTTAAATTTTGCCATTACTTACGAAGATGAATTGGCCGGCACCATTGGCATAGAGCCGCAAAAAGATGTGTACAGATTGAGCGCAGAGTTGGGTTATTGGGTTGGCGAACCCTTTTGGGGCAAAGGCATCGCTACAGAAGCGGTGAAGTTGATCACAACTTACGGAAATGAAAAACTTGGTTTGATTCGATTTTTCTCCTCGGTATTCGACTTTAACAAGGCCTCTATGCGGGTGCTAGAGAAAGCAGGTTTTGTAAAGGAAGGCATAAGCAAAAAGGCAGTCATCAAAAATAATATAATTTGCGACGACCATAAATATGCATTGGTTTTTTAAAATCCTTTCAAAAGTTGCCGATGAGCACATCGAAAACGCCGGCAAAATAAGTATCATTCAACTTTACGACGTCCCGACTTTACAAACAACAAATCGAATCTATGCTAGAAATATGCTACCAAGATAAGTACCTAGTCTGCATTAACAAACCGGCGGGCATGCTCAGCCACAAAAGCAGTATTGATGCGCATGAAAAAGTAAATGCCATGGCAACGCTTCGCAATCAATTGGGGCAGTTTGTTTATCCCCTGCACCGCCTAGACAAACCCACATCAGGACTTTTGCTCTTCGCGCTAGACCCACAAACAGCAGCTTTGCTTACCGAGCAGTTTACTAAAAAACAGATTGTAAAAAAATACCATGCCGTAGTACGAGGCTACACACCCGATGTACTCACCATAGATTATCCGCTAAAGAAAATGCAGGATAAAAAAGACAAGCATAAGCAGAAAGCAGGTGAACCCCAAGAAGCCGTTACAAACATCAAAACCTTGGCTACCGCTGAGTTACCATTCTCCACAGGTAAGTATCCTACTAGCCGCTTTTCTTTGATAGAAGCCCAGCCGCTCACTGGCAGGCAGCGGCAAATTCGCCGGCATCTCAAACACATTTACCACCCAATTGTAGGCGATACGGCCCATGGCGATGGCAAGCAAAATATGTTATTTAGAGAGCAATTTAATTGCCATAGGCTTTTGTTGCATGCTCACAGTTTGAGATTACAGCATCCTCATAACGGAGAGGAGTTGAGTATAGAAGCTAATTTGAATATGGAATTTAAGGTTTTGGTAAAAGAGGTTTTTGATGACATTTTATAAATCTCTTTGGTTACCTTTAGCGGAACACAGTTCTTACAATTAATAGTTTTATTCTATATTACAAATGTCGAATAGCAGAGTGATTGGAAAAGCTAAAATTATTAACCCAGATAAACAGCAGCGGCTGCCGCAAATCCCCGAATCCACAAATCAACTAATTTTCCAGCTGCTTTTTAAAGCCCTCAAAGGTATTATACACACTCCCAACCACTACCCAATTGACCAACCAAGGTGGTAAAAAGTCGTTGGCTTCGGCATAGATTTGATGACTGGCCTTTATTTTCCCATTTTTAAGCTTTTCAAAAACCCACCTTCCTTCTGAAAGTTTAATTCGTTTTTTGCCATTCTCTTCTGGCAGCCTGTTAGGTCGGCTAGATATTCTTATAGTCGCTTTTTGACCATCGGGCTGCAATACCAAGGTATTTTCCGCCACAAAATCCTTGTTAGTAAAAGGCCAAGGTATGGCAATTTCGCCGTAGGTAAACCAAAGTGAATCGTTAAACACTTCTACGTTTTTGTACAAAATCATTCTATCTACCCAATCAATAGCTGCACGTTCATTCTTAAGTAGATTTATGCAGTTTTTTATACTGGCCTTTACTTCTACTACGCCTTTAATTTCTTTGTATCCACTTCCCTCCAAGCGGCGGGTATAAATCTGAATACCGTCTTTGTCTTTGGCCAATTTCCAAGGTTCTTGTTGTTGGGCCAACAATGGAAAACCACCACAAAAAACAATTAATGATAAGAAGATAAATGATATTAAAGGTCTTTGGTACACCGACCTAAGTAAGAATAATGATCTAAATACCTTCATCAATACACTTTTTCACCTTTTTTTAACCATGCACCCCAAACCTTATCGTAAGCGTGTACTTTTTCAGTCGGTTCGGCTTCTTGCCCCGTAACTACTTGGTTGTCTTGGTTTACCCACTCAAAAATACCACCGTACAAATTATAGACATCCTCATAACCCAAGTCTTTAAGTTTTTCGGTGATTTTTTCACTTCTGTAACCTACAGAGCAATACACTACAATCGCTTGATCTTTGCTTATAGCTGAAAGGCTATCTGCAGAAAAATACTCGTAGCCCACATGCTTGGCAGTAGGTATTCGGCTTACTGCATACTCTTCTTCCTCTCGGGCATCGAGCAGCGTATAATCATCTATGTTACCCTTTAAGGTTTTAACATCCATTTCGGGTACTGAATGTGATAAAAGTGTTTTAAGCACCAAATCGTATCCCATATCATTTACCTCAACTTGATCTTGAGCAGAACATGCCAAAACAGTTAAAGCAAGTTGGATGAATACAAAGGCTTTAAAAAAAAATCTCAATATCATATATTTTAGGTTTCTTTCAGCCATAAAAACAGCGGCGAAATTAATAAGTTCTTTCATGGTCTAGAAGTCGTCTGTCTTTTTCATAGACAAAACTCTTACTAATAGCGTCTTTCACAGAATATTTCGACAATTGGTAATTGACAATCACTAAAATTATTTGTATAATAAAGATTAGTTTTTATTCAATATGTTTTGTCTGAAAAGTTGGTGGGGCATAAACTAATACGCATCGTACATTAAAATGGTAATAAGCAGAATAGTTCCGTCGAAATTTATTTACTCTTTAGCCTATGTTATGATATTCCCGAAAATTCCAAAGTAGGTATTATTTTTTTGAAAAGTTTTACTTAAAGAATTGCCATTATATTTTTTGTGACATCTAAAATCCTTTGAAAACCAATCAGAACCACTAGCATTACAAAACATTCATCTTAATTAAACGACACATGTCTATTTCAGAACTTAAAAAAGCCACATTTGCCCACCTTACAGAGGTTATTGAACAAAAAATACAAACCGCAAAGGATGAAATCGAAAGTGCTCGTTCATCTATCGTAGAAGACACCAAAAGCAGCGCCGGAGATAAATATGAGACCAACAGGGAAATGATACAAGCAGACATGAGCAGAAACGAAATGAATTTTGCCAAAGCCCAAGAACTAAAAGATGAACTGCGCCGCATAAATATCAATGCTACACACGAACAAGTGGCTATAGGTAGCATGGTATCTACCCCGAAAGGTAATTATTTTATTTCTATTGGTTTAGGTGTTGTCAATTTGGGTAAAGAGAAGGTTTTTTGCATTTCTGAAGCTTCGCCTATAGGAGAATTGCTCATGGGCAAAAAAGAAGGCGATTCTATTAGTTTTAGAGGTGAGGAAATCCCTATAAAAAAAATTGCTTGATCATTAAAAGTCATCTGTTCTGAAAGGCGAAGCAGGCAGACCATTTTTATTATACAAATTGGCAATCGGGTTATTGCTCCATGCGTACCTTACAGCAACAGGCTTACGTACCAACGGACTTTTTACAACTATGGTCTCGCCTTCTATTTTGGCGTCGGCCCAAACAAATTGCTGGTTGCTGCCCGCTATGGCAAAGCCGCGTAGTTTTTCTTCTGTGCTATTGGCGCTTTTACCGATTTGAAGTCCATCACCGATATGCGCAAAGGTAAGCCTGATTTGGCCCTCTTCAACCACCATAGATTGATAAATGGGCCCGCTGTAAACTGTGTCTTTAAAGTAAGCGAACTTTAGAGCATTTAATGCTAAGCGTTTCCCTACATCTTGCTTATTGGCAGGATGGATGTTGTTGGTCTCTCCCAAATCAATAGCTACGGCCATGCCGGTATTCGGTACTGAAAGGGTTTGCAACTGTGCTTCGCGCAATTGAGGCCAAGGGTCGTTTCTTGGTACTTGATCCCTTTGTAAAAAATTGGCCAATTGCACATACAAAAAAGGAAAATCGCCAATTTGGCTGCCTGCCTGTGCCCATTTTTCTCGCCAATCCTCAATTAAAGCAGGAAATAGCTTTTTGTATTGCGCCGCCCTAGAAGCATTGGCCTCGCCCTGATACCAAATTACCCCACGCATGGCAAAAGGTAACAGCGGATGCACCATACTTTTGTACAACACGGTAGGCCTACCTGCTCGTATAGGGTTCAATGGCCGTTTAGGTACATCAGAAGCTTCAACTGAAGGTGCATATTTCCAGTAACCTGCCAACAGGGTTTTATTTCCTTGGTTGTCGCCAATGCTAAACTCGCTGTAGTTATCCATAATGCCACCGCTGCCGCTAAGATTGGTTATGCGCAGTACGAGGGTATTTTCTTCTTTGACCAAATTGCTTGGTACTTTGTACTTTCTATTGATAAAATTTCGGTCTGAAAAACCTATCTGCTGCCCATTCCAGAAAAAATGATCGTAATTATTGATTTTGCCCAGGCCGACTGTCAGGCTGTCTTTGTTCCAATCTTCGGGTAAGGTAAATTTTCTTCTAAACCAATATACTCCTGTACTTTCGGTACCCCGCATATCTTCTAGCTTGGTAGGTAGGTAGGCCCTGCGCCAAGTATCATCATTAAATCGTTCCTGCGCCCATAGCGGATATACAGAATCACTGGCCAAAAGCGACTGTCGCCAAAGCTCCATCTCTTGCTCATATTCAGCTATTAGAGCAGCCTTACTTTGCGTTGAGTTTTCTACTACGGTAATTTCATTTTTAAAAGCAGGAAAATTCGCTAGGGCCTCTTTACTCGTCCAAGCTTCTGCGGGTGTGCCGCCCCATGCAATGTGAATGAGACCTATGGGTACACCCATATCTTTGTAGATTTGCCTACCAAAAAAATAGCCTACAGCAGAAAATTCAGGTACTGTGCTAGGCGAACAAGTCTCCCAAGTTCCAGCTTTTATTTCTTCCACAGGTTTTAGTGAGGTTTCGTAATCTGCCTTAAGCAGCCTAATTTCGGGATAATCGGCCGTTTCGATTTCTTTTTCGGCATTGGCGGCCCTTTCTACGGGCCAATCCATGTTAGACTGCCCTGAACATATCCAAACGTCGCCAAACATCACATCTTTAAGTAAAATATCCTTTTCTCCACTTACTGTAATGCGGTAGGGACCTCCTGCTTTGCGAGGACTCAGTTCTACTTGCCAAGTACGTTCTTGCGCAGCTTGCACTTCGTAAACCGCTTTGCCAAGTTTTACGGTTAACATCTCACCTGGGCTGGCCTTGCCCCAGATGGGCACCTCTATATCTCTTTGCAAAACCACATGATCTGTGAAAAGCGGATTTAACCTAATGTAAGCCGCCTTTTGCTCACAGCCCCAAAACAGCATAGATAAAAGAAGGAGACTAAATCCAAAAAAGCTGGTTCTTTTCATTTTTTATACGAAGGATATGCGGTTTCTAAAAAATTTCAATATAATATCAAAGAATTGAGAGAACAAAAGGAAATCTAAGTATATTTCATTGAAGAAATTGAGTAATTGTTTATATGGAAAAAGATATTAGGACAATTAAAAATTTGCTGTTTTTCAGCATAGCCATTCTTACCATTTATATTTTCAGTATTTTATCGCATTTACTGATTCCACTATTTTTAGCTTTTTTTTTGGCGCTGCTATTACAGCCTTTATTGGCTTGGTTCCAAGGCAAGAAAATACCTTTTGGGCTTAGCTTATTCGTCATATCTGTCGCTACCACTAGCGTACTTTATTTGTTTGGTATGCTAATTTACCAAACAGGTGCCTCCATTGTACAGCAAAAGGAAGAATTATTGGGGCAAATAAAAGAAAAACTCAATAATATGCTGTCTTGGTTCAATGATTTATCGGGCCTCGAACTATCGGCCAACGAAGCGATCAATCAAATTTCTGAGGTGATTTCTGCTGATTGGCTCCTTAGGTCTACAGGTAATTTTGCTGAGGCATTGAGTAATTTTTCTTCTGTTTTCTTTATGACCCTCATATACCTAATTGTATTGCTAGGCAGTATCATGAAATATGAACAGTACATTAGGTACCTCTCAGAAGGCAGTTCTGATACCAACCTGCTTCCTGCCTTTGAAAAAGTAAAAGGCTCTATAGTTACGTACATAAAAGTAAAGTTCTTTATCAGCATTTTTACCGGTGTTACGTATGGGCTTATCTGCTGGTTATTTGATCTTAAGTTTGCACTTTTTTGGGGTTTTCTCGCTCTAGTGCTCAATTTTATCCCCACTTTTGGATCTATAATAGCCACCATACCACCTTTGCTTATGGGGCTGATACAGTTTGATTCTACAGGTACTTTAATTTTACTATTGCTTTGTTTGTTTGCCGCGCAAACTGTTTTTGGCAATCTGTTAGAACCTAAAATGATGGGGAGCAGCCTTGCACTCAATACCATTACCGTGCTGTTAGGATTGGTCTTTTGGGGATACCTTTGGGGCGTTGTGGGCATGGTACTTTCCGTACCTTTGTTGGTTATGGTAAAAGTGATCCTAGAAGAAGCGCCTGGTTCTGAAATTTTAGTAAGATTGATGGGCAGGTCTAAAAATCAGACTTCCTAACTGCTTTTTTTCTATAAGCACAGGTTCATTCTTTGGCTTATATCTACATAAATTTAAGAAATATTCTCTAGCAAATAAGCCTGATATTTGTCTATTTAACTTTTGTGTACGAAAGAGCACGTAATAAAAGCTTGCCTAAAAATGGTATTTTTTACAGATAAAATTTAGATTTTTCTTTGACTATATAGTAGATTTAACAATACACAGTCGGCTTTTAAAAAAAAGGCTTTGTAACTAATTTAAAAAGGGCCAAATAATACTATTACTATATATGAGAAAAGCGTGTATCTACATATTGCTTTTAATTTACATGCTAAGCGCTTGCGAGAAAAAAGAAAGTGACTATAAAGATGTTGTGGTAGTAGAAAAGCAAGAACTGAATGTGCTGTGGATCATTGCAGAAGATTTAAGCCCCAATCTAAGCTGCTATGGAGATAACACCGTTAATACCAAAAATATAGATAGGTTTGCTGCAGGTTCTTTGCTGTATACCAATGCTTACAGTACTTCTCCTTTTGGATACCCTTCTAGATCGGCCATTTTTACTGGGGTATTTCCCCATTTAACTGGTACACAGCATGTAAGCACTACAGGAAAGCAAACAGAAATTCTACCCCCCGCTGAAATTAAAATCTTTACTGAGTATTTAAGAGCTGCAGGTTATCATTGTAGTTTTAGGGGAGATGTAGTATTTCCATTTGGTGAGGCTTTTACAATGTGGAATGAGGTAAGTTCGCATGAAGATGGCAAAAACTACCGTGCAGCTTGGGAGAATCGCCCCGAGGGAAAACCCTTTTTCAGTACAATATATCTTTCTCAAACCAAAGAACAGAACAACCTGCCAAAAGAGCAATTAGAAAAGATACTTCCAGAAATTTACCCCAATTTTAGCGTAGAAGACATCAAAAAATACATTGATGAGCTATACAGCTCTGAAGAATACCAAAACATTAAGATTGAGCCCTCGAAAATAAAAACGCCCGATTATCTTTCTAAGAGCGAAACCGTTAAAAAGGACTTCATTAAAATGTACCTTAACATAAAAAGGCTGGATAATGAAGTAGGAAAAATACTTACGCAATTACAAACAGATAAACTGGATGAAAACACTATTATTTTCTTTTTTAGCGAAAATGGAAGAGGGCTGCCCGGCGGTAAAAGATGGCTTTATGACGACGGTATAAAAGTACCCTTGATTATAAAAATACCCAGAGTAACGCCTGCAGGCGGTAGAAGCGAGCAACTCATATCACTCATAGACTTGGCCCCTACCCTTATGGTCAATCTTGATATGCGTACTCCAGATTACATGCAAGGCCAAGTATTTATAGGCAAAAGAATAAATGACCCAAGGGCGCATGTTTTTGCAGCTAGAGATCGGATTGATAATGCCGATGAGAAGCTAAGGTGCGTAAGCGACAAACAATTCAAGTACATAAAAAATTATACCTCCACAATCCCTTTTGATGAGGAGGTAGAACTGCTTCCGCTATTTCCAACTATTAAGGTAATGGAAAAAGTAAGTGTAGATAAGCAATTGGAAAAAGCCACGGATAAGTTCATCAGAAAAAAACCAGCCGAGGAGCTTTACGATTTGAAGAATGACCCATTGGAACTACACAATTTGGCAGAGCGCGACTATTTTTTGAACGACCTCAATAAAATGCGCGAACTATACGCCGAAGCAGAAGCGAGTATTGGTGGTTTTATAGACACCCCAGAAAAAGAAATGCTTTTGGCCATGGATCCAGGAGAGGGTGTAGAATTATTTACAGATATACCTAAAATCTCGCCCGAAGGCGGGCGATTTGGAAAAGCAGTTGAAATCAGTATTTCTTGTAATACAGCAGGGGCTTCTATTGCCTATGCCATTTTGCCAGATGGAGAGACAGACATACAGTGGGAGATTTATCAAAAGCCTTTTAACTTGGATAGAAACTGTACTTTACTTACTAAGGCAGTAAGGTATGGTTTTGAAGAAAGTGCCATAAGAAGTGTTTCTTATACATTTGATTTAGTACAATGAACCAGTATATTTTATTAGCAATCTATTGGATTGGCTATTTTGCAATACACAGTTTATTAGCCACCGCATTTGCCAAACGTCAGCTATCTTTTATTGAACCCTACTACAGGCTTTTCTATAATGTGGTTTCGCTCGTAGGACTATTATTTTTATTATTTTATACCGCCATTATAACTCCAGAATGGTTGTTTGCAAGAAACGGCATTAGTAAGTTTTTTGGACTTATGCTTGCCACCTACGGCATACTTGTCTTAAAAGCTTCTTTTAGAGTATACTCTCTCAAAGATTTTATGGGCACCGCACAACTAAAGGAAGATTACAAAGAAGAAAGTTTTGTGAAAGGGGGTATCTTAGAGTACGTAAGACATCCTCTCTACCTTGGCACTTTGCTAATTGTTGTCGGTTTTTTCATCTTTTCACCAAGTGTTGGCAACCTTATCGTTATGCTCATTACTATAGCCTATCTTACTATCGGTATACAGCTGGAAGAACGCAAATTAATCAAATTTTACGGTGAATCTTACAAAACCTATAAAGAAAATGTACCCATGATTTTCCCCAACAGCTTTAGAATTTTTCATTAGCAGATACTTTCGCGATCACTCGTTTCTCAGAGAGTTGATCGGGTTGGCAACAGCGGCTTTAATGGATTGAGGGGCAATGGTTAATAAACCCAAAAATACCATAACTGCTACACTGCTTCCTATTATCTTAAAACCAAAATCTAACCTGTAGATGCGATTTTTATTCGAATGGAAATTATCGTATTTATTCTGGTCAGCAATAACCAATATCATGAGCAAGCAGATGGTTATGCTTGTTGCCAAACCAAAAATATTTATTAAATGAGAATGCCTTATTTTTTAGGATGTTCCTAAGAGCGAGCCACCTTAAAATAATTTTGTAACATATACCCTTATTTATTTTAGCTTAAGATGCTGTATGTAGGTGTAAGGTTATAGAACTATAAGTAAACATCAATCTAATTGGCCGAGGCTTTAAACTCTACGAAAAACGAAGCGCCTTTGCCTTCTTCGCTTTCGCACCAAACCTTACCATTGAGCAAATCGGTGTATTGCTTTACTATAGATAAACCAAGCCCTGTAGATGGTTCGCCGGCAGTAGGCTTAGCACTCAGCGTAGAAAAGCGCGTAAACAACTTTTCCTTGTCATTAGGGCTCAAACCGGGACCTTCGTCTTTTATTTCGGTAAGTAGCCGGCCATTTTCGTGCTTGATGTTTACATAGATGTTTTTACCTGGAGGAGAAAATTTAGTGGCATTGGATAGCAAGTTCCTAAAAACCTGAGATGCGTACGACTTATCTACCACTGCTAATTTAGGAGACTGATCAAAACTTGTGTGGATGGATATCTGCTTTTTTAGCGCATCGGTTTTGATGTTTTCCCTGATTACATCGGAAATTATTTTTTGTATATCGGTACTTTGGATATCTAGATTAGAAGATTCCCCCCTCATTTTCTCGATTTCTTCCATATCCAAAATAAGTGCCCTTAAATGCTTGGTAGATTCTACAATGCTGTTTACATATTCAGTTTGCTCTTGGCTCAGCTTTGGCACATTATCGTACACAATTTCAATTAGGTCTTCTATGTGACTCAAAGGCCCCTTTAAATCATTAACAACAATGCCATTTAGATGCTTTATTTCCTCGTTTAACTCGAGCAGTTTAGAATTAATACTTTCGAGTTCAATGTTTTTTTGCATTATTTTCTCATCACTAGCTATGATTTTCTCATTCTGCATACGCAATTGTATGCTCTTCTTCTCAATTTCTCGCTTCTGACTTTCTAATAACTTATTAGACTTATTTTTTTGATAGTAGGCCCAAGTGAGCACTATGGCCAATAAGGCTACTAAAATTAATACAATAACAATGGAAATGATCAAAATCCGGTCTGCCCTAATCTGGGCCTCTTGCTCTTTTAATTTAACTTTTTGTAACTCTTGCGTCTTTTTCAGCAGTGCTATCTCATTTTTTCTAGCCTTAGCCAAAGCTGCGATTTCCCTTTCTCTCAATTTTATAATCTCGAGCTCTTTGCTGCGCTTTTCCAGTTCTAACTGAGTGAGTTTCTTTTCTTTCTCTAATCTAGATTTGTCTTCTTGGTACTTCTGAGTTAAATCCTCTAAGTATTGCTCACCTTCAAATTTAAAGCCTTCTGTATACAATTGGTGGTGCTCTAGTGCCTTTTCCTTTTCCCCTATTTGCTCATAAGCTTGGGATAGGTACAAATAGCTATCAGTAAGCTCTAAGGTAGCGCCTGCATCTTTGGCCAATCGTTTGCACTCTTCAAGATAATCTACTGCTTTTTGATTTTTACTTGCATTAAGATGAATAATGCCCAAATGCATTAAAGTATTACTCATACCTGTTTTATCTCCTAAGACCCGTCTTTTCTCTAATGCTTTTTTAAGAAAGGTTTGGGCTTGGGTAAAATCTCCCAATTCTGCATAAATGATCCCAATATTGTTGTTCCCATGTGCAGCTCCGTTTTCATTACCTACCGATTCGTTTATGAGTACAGATTGCTTAAAATACCTGATTGCCTCATGTTGGTTTCCTTTGTTCCAATACAAAAAAGCAATTTGTAGCAGACTGCTATTGATATCCTCACTGTCGCCACTTTCTTTATAGGTCTCTAATTGTTTTAGGTAATATTCTATAGACTCTCCATCGTTGTTTTGAGCTTTCAAGACCACACTCCCTACTAGCACATAAAAAAATAGGATGATTCTCAACAATCTCATAGGATTAGATTCAAATTAATCAGTTGGAATGTAATTTAGGATTTGAGGTAGTTACTGACGGTAAATTATTATTTTCAAAAAAAATGATTTTTGTACAGTTCTATTACCATTAATAGTTAAAGTGGCTATTAACCTATTCAAATACGCAATATGTACTATAAAATTACCATTGCAACTAAGAAATTATGTCTATGTCCCGCGCTCCATTAGGAATGTCGATAATAAAGGTGGCTCCTTCATTTTGCTTGGACTCGACCTGTATGTCTCCGTCAAGTATGTTCAATGACTCTTTTACTACGTAAAGCCCTAATCCAGAGCCAGAACTAAAGGTAGTAGCTTTAAAAAACATATCGAATACCTTATCTATGTATTCTTCTGAGATACCAATGCCGTTGTCTTTCACCTCGATCAAAGCGTTGTATTTGTTTGCCCGAACTTTTACCTCGACAAAAGATTGTGGTACGCTATTACGCTGATAGATGATAGAATTGGTGAGCAAATTTTTAAAAATGGCACGCAAGCGATTGGTATCTGAATAGAAGGGAGATTCAACTACATAATCTAATCTCAATTCTATGTCTGAGTGCCCGTCAAATTGTTTTAAGCTATCAAAAACAGCGTTTACCTCTTCTTCAAAATCAATTTGCTCGTACTTAACTTCCATTCTCGCATTTTGCGAATAGTGAATGATCTCCTGTACAAACTTATCGAGCTTTTTTACACTCTTTTCTATCATGCCCAAATATTCCTTAACCGGATCACCTTCTGTGAGTTCTAATCTAGCAATATTGATCAAGCCTAAAATAGAGACCAAAGGTGAGCGAATGTCGTGCGAGGTGCTGTAAACGAAGCGATCCAACTCTGCATTGATTCTCGTAAGCTCTTTATTCTGTATTTTTATTTGTTCTTCTGCCTTCTTTCTAACCGTATCGTTACTGCCTACCGCCAAAAATTGGTATGGAGCGCCATTTTCATCCAAGAAAGGTATTATAGACATATTGAGCCAAAAAATATCGTTATCTTTAGTTCGGCAAATGAGTTCTCCTTTCCAAATATCGCCATTTAATAAAGTGGTCTTTATTTCCTCAAAAAAGGCAGGGACTAGTTTTTCCTTATCTAAAATTGCATCAAATGATTGATTGATCAGCGCATCTTTAGGGTAACCACTTAATTTAATGAGGTTGTCGTTCAGATAACTGATTTGGGCTTCTTCATTCATAATGGCAACATAAGAAGCCACATCTAAGGCCTTTCTAAAGTCTGACAGTGATTTATGCGTTTCTTTTAGCCCTTTGTCTGCTTTTCTTTGTAGGGTGATGTTCTGTGTGAGCAGCATCACCTTATCTACCTCTTTTTCCTCATTAAAGAGCGGAATCGAAAATACATTCCAATACTTTCCTTGATAGTCTATATCAAACGTAAGTTGCTCACCTTCCAAACATCTCTTTAGGTATTTGGCCAACTTTTTAGCAAGCCGCTCATCGTAAAGCTCGTAGATAGATTTCCCTAAAACATCTTCGGGATTTTGTGGTAAGTCTTCTAATTCTTTACCTCCTGTAAATACATAATTGTATTTCTCATCAATTATATCTATAGTGCCTCCGGGAAAATTAGCAATTAATGTTTTGTACAACTGCTCGTTTTCCCTAATTTTCTTTTCCTTTAATTTAGCTTGGGTAATGTCTTGTACCGTACCGGCGATACGTACCATTAAATTATTATGAAATACCGACCTTGCCGTAATTTTTAATATTTTCATCTCTCCGCGCCCAGTGGTGGCTGTCAATTCTCTTATAATCGCATCTTTTTTATCCACTAAAGCTTTACAGTCTTTCTTAAGCTCGGCAAGCTGCTCTACGCTCATAAAATTTTGTATAGAAGACTCATTAAGCTCAAAGTCTTTACCTAAATTGAGAATGTTATAAAGCTCATCGGTTACAAATAATTTTTTATTGTGGAGCTCATATTCCCAACCGCCAATTTTTAAAGAATTTAAGGTATCGTGCAGTAGGTGTAGGTCTTTGGTGCTTTTGGTAATGTCTCGCACTGTATTAATATAAAAGACCTCGTCCTTAAGAATTATTTTACTAGTACTGCTTAATACGGTAATTTTCTTTTTGTCTTTTCTAACGCCATCAGATACCTCTGAAAAATTGTTCTGATAGTGGCCTTTATTGTTCTTCGCTAGAATGTACTCGCTGGTTTTGCTCTTAGGCAAAAGTGTAGCAAGCGGTAAGTTGAGCAGTTCATTTTCGTTAAAAAGGTAAATATGGCAAAACTCCCTATTCATTTTCATGATTTTACCTTCACTGTCAATAATACTCAAACCTACATCTGCTACTTGAAACACTGCATTGATAAAAGCCTCATTTTGTTTGAGTAGAGAATTCGCCTTTTGCAATTTAGCAAAGGAGTCAGATATCTCTTGGCTGGTTTTGTTCAGAAATTCGTTGGAGTTCTCGAGTATTTTATTGTGTTCTTCTATGGTCTCATTAAACTTCTCTAAATCCTCGTTCCTCTTTTTTAGCATTTCGGCAGTTAAGCGGCCTAACTTTAAAAATGCTTTGGCATGTGCCTCATCTATTTCTTGCTCTAAATAATTTTCGTGAAGCCCTGTTGCCTTAAAGAAATTGGACTCTTGATGAACTGTATTTTTTTGTAATAACCGCTGTTCTTTTATAAAATCTTGGTCTAGTGCCAAAAAATAAAATAATGGGCTTGTATCGCTAGAGGCGGTTAAATATGTGGCGATTTCATATAATCTCGTTGAAAAAGATTTCTTATTAAATGCTTCAGCAAAAAAAAGGATGTCTGGCGTGGGATAGTCAAAAAATAAGCTAATATCCGCATCTATAAATTCTATACGTCTTAATAGTGATTTTCTGGGGACATAAGACTGCCCATCTTTAACAAGATACTTTTCAATTAATTCGGCAGATACTTTATAATTTTCTAATAAATCGGCTTGTACTTTAGTTTCCTGCGTCTTACCAGGGTTTTGACTAGTAACCACGATTTTTGGTGGGCTTGGCAAGCTTTTCGATCGCATGAACATCAATTGTAGTAACACTGCCAAATTAGAGTTCCCATCACTAAGCCATAAAAGTTGTAGAGGCTTGTGTAAGCTGCCCTCAATTTTACTTAAAGTCAAGTCTACTGGCAAAAATTCTTTGATATCTTTAATATCCTGTTCTTCCCTTCGTAACATTTTACAGCGTGATTAGAACCCAATGCTTGCGTAACTTTTAAATAAAAAATTAACAAAAATATTGTCTAAGAAAAGCGATAAATTCAAGACTGACTTGGCAGCAATAATTCGATAACCAATAAATAGTAATATTTACCAATGTACTTTTTCAAAAACGTATTTTTTGATAACAAGCCTAAATGCAAAAAATAAAATCTAGATGTACAAAAAAATGGCTTATTTTTAAAAATTAAAGGGTTTTCTAGATAGCTTACTAGTTATCTATAAAGATGTATCCTTCATCATACCCCATAAATCTCAAAACTATTACGAAGCAAAAAATCAATACTTAAAAGCAATTAAACCCTTAACAGAGCTTAATCAATTGAGCTGTTTTTAGTCTTCGATACCCGAAAAAGAGAAGCCAAATAATCATTCTAGGTTTAATAGCAGATATCAACTAAAAGAATTTAAATTAAGTTCGATACCAGCAAAAAGGGTAAAACCCAAAACAATAGTTAAGAATATTGCACTTAACTAATATTTAATTGAAACATTCCGCTTTAAAACTATTTTTGGGTAGCAATTAAAACTATCCTAATGAACCAGCAAATAGAAATCACTTTAAAGTGGGCGAACGCACTAAGTGCTTCTGAGATCAAAGAAATGAACAACATTATTCATTCTTATGATAAAGGCCTACCAGAAAACCATTTAAAAGATACACACATTAAAAAGCATAATCCGCTTTTTGTATTGGCAAAGCAAAAGGAACGTGTTATATCTTTTCAGTGCCATTCGATTTATTATGCGGCTTCACCTTTTTTCGAAAAACCTGTTCCCATTATTTTTGGTGGTGCCGCTTACCACGCAAAAGACCATCTTATAAAGGGTTTGGCCAATAAGATGGCTTTATTGTATTTGCGCCATTGCTTTGGCAGATTTTGGTTTTTAAAGAAGCTCACCGTAATTGCAGATACAGTAAATCCTAAATCGTTAAGGGCTATGCATCATATATTTAATGGAGCCTATCCTGATATGCGTACTCCTGTACCTCATGATGTGATCACATTTGCCGAAACAATTATGCAGCAATATTACGGCGAGCATGTTGCAGTGGACGAACATCTAGTTATGAGAGGCGCCCATAACTACCAAGGTCTAACTGATATTACCGACTATTGGGACAAAATGTATAAAACCAAGCAAGGACAGTACGATACATTCTATTTAGACCAAGAAGTAATAAAAAAAATAGGAGAGCATTACTTTATTGGCGGAGAGAGCATCGTTGCTATTAGTTTTTATTCTCCTAAAAAACTTCTCCGCTCTATTTTGTATAAACTCTTCCGCTCTATAGCAAAAAAAGTGAACGGTACGCCTTGGTGGCAAAGAGAAAAAGTACTTTACAAAGAAAAAGCCCTCTTGCGCTAACAAGAGGGCTTTAATATTTTAAGGTAATGGATTAACCACCAAAATCGTCAAATGCTACATGCTCAGGCGGAACACCAAAATCATCGCACATTTTTATTACAGCGGCATTCATTAAAGGAGGACCACAGAAATAGAACTCTATCTCATCCGGTTCTTCATGCTTAGATAGATAATTGTCTATCAACACATTGTGGATAAAACCAACAAAGCCATCACCTTCCTTATCGTTCAAGTCTTTCTTCACCTTCCAATTATCTTCAGGAAGAGGCTCAGAAAGTGCTATATGATAGCTAAAGTTAGGGAACTCCTTCTCAATTTTTCTGAAGTGTTCTGTGTAGAAAAGCTCTCTTTTAGAACGACCACCATACCAATAGCTTACTTTTCTACCAGTCTTAAGCGTATGGAACAAGTGGAATATGTGAGAACGCAAAGGAGCCATACCTGCACCACCACCTACATAAATCATTTCTTTCTCGGTCTCTTTGATGAAGAATTCACCATAAGGACCTGATATGGTTACCTTATCACCAGGTTTTCTGCTAAACACATAAGAAGAGCAAATACCAGGATTAACATCCATCCATTTGTTGTTGGCTCTGTCCCAAGGTGGGGTAGCAATCCTAATGTTCAACATAATGATGTTACCCTCAGCAGGATGGTTGGCCATTGAGTAAGCTCTAAATATAGGCTCATCGTTTTTCATTCTTAATGACCATAAATCAAACTTATCCCAATCTGGCTTAAATTTATCTTTACCATCAGGGTCTTCTGGGCTAGGTGAGATATCCATATCTTTAAAATCTACCTCGCACTCGGGTACATCTATTTGGATATAACCACCAGACTCAAAATCAAGGGTTTCACCTTCTGGCAATCTTACTACAAATTCCTTAATGAAAGTGGCCACGTTGTAGTTAGAAACCACTTCGCAATCCCACTTTTTAATCCCAAACACTTCTTCAGGAATTTTAATACGCATATCTTGCTTAACCTTAACCTGGCAAGACAAGCGTACGTTTTCTTTCTGCTCTGTACGGCTTAAGTGTCCCACCTCTGTAGGCAACACTTCTCCGCCGCCCTCTTCGACTACACACTTACACATGGCACAAGTACCGCCTCCACCACATGCAGAAGGCAAGAATAATTTTTGACCGGAAAGTGTAGAAAGAAGCGTACTACCTGCTGAAGTAGTTACAGGGTTACTTTCATCACCGTTAATGACGATTTTTACATCACCACTTTGAACCAATTTTGATTGAGCAAATAACAGTACCACTACCAAGAGTAAAATGATGACCGTAAATGCTATTATGGAAGAAACTACAATTGTTCCCATTAGATAGTTTTAGTTTTGTTAAGTTTTAAATAAACTGAAGCAAATATATATATCAGAATTTTTCTTTGAAAAACCTCATAAAAATAATTGCGGGTATAATTCCAATGTTTAAAAAAATCTTTAAAAGATAGTTGTTCAACGTGATACTAACATATTTCTTTTTCTAATAATCTATTGATTTAGCATAAAAGTTTTCAATAAGCTGATTTGCCCAGTATCTAGCTGGCTTTTATGCATATCAATAAGTTCTGACAAAGTGGATGGCAACACCCTATCTTCTTCTGTATTTCCGACCTGAAAGGCACTATCCACCTTCTGAATATACCTTTTCATTTCTACCTCGTACTTATCTACGCCAAACTTCTGCCCTTTCATATTTTCTAAGAGCGGCAGTGCCCGATCAAAATCTGCATCATAAAGGTATGCCAAGGCTAATTTAGTGGTAATCCATTCATAAGAACTGTCTATCATCATCCCTTTTTCTGCATAATGCTTGGCAAGCTTCAATTCCCTATTCAATAAATAGTAATAAGCCAAGGAGTTACAGTTGTCTGAGGCCCTTCGCTTAATAAATAATTCTCTCTCTTCAGAAACATTTTCATAAGTACCGTTTTCAAGGGCTTTCAATATCTTTTGATAAAGCTCAAAGGTAAATTTATAAGCAGGTATGCGTTCTATGGGGGGTAATTTTGCCCACTTTTGAGTAATGTATTGTGCCAAATATAGTTGTTCATTGAGCCCAATAGGCGAAAAATAGGCTTCAAAGTCAAGTGTGTCTACAGCATCTAGCTCAAAAAGTATATCGGCTTCCGCTACTTCAGAGTAAATGGATCTATATGCCAACGTATCGTTGATTTTTTTATAGAGCACTAAGGCATTTTCGTAATTTTCTTCTTTTATGTTTTCGTCAGGGGTATTTTCTGCCTCTGTTTTATAGTATGCAGCATACGTGTACAGTTCACTAGAGTCTGAAGAGGTCATGATTTTTTCGAAGTCATCCATCAGGCCAATTCTTATTTTATCTTTGGCCGCCATTTTTAGTGAGTCTGCATTTAAACTGTCTAACCAGCTTGTGATTCCCTTTTTAAGAAAATTGGGCTCGGCTGACTTGTTGGCAATCATGTTATCGAAAAGATTGTCTTTAAATCTCCAACGCTTTGCTGTCATATCGCCTGAGGCAGCAGCCAATTGTTTACCATCAGGAAAAAAGACTACATCCTCAATTTTCTCTTTAAATGCTTTAAAGCTTGCCAACTCATTGCCCGTACTTGCACTCCACATTTTGAGTGCTCCTTCTTTATCGGCGAGCAATATGTAATCGCCACTTGGAGAGAGCATAACCCTTTGCAAGGCCAAATCATTAGCTAGTAGTAAATCGGCGGTCTCATCGCTTTCGTGTAGATCAACCTCAAAAAGCAATTGCCCATTGAGTTTCCATAAAGCAGCGGTACCTTTTTTAGAATAGGTAAGCACTCTATCTTTTGCCGCATTCATTTGCATAGAATCTACACCCGTACTGAACTGCTTATAAGTCATTAATTCGCTAAAGAAGTCTCCATCCAAATCCTCCAACTGAACTTTTCGTGTATCATCGTCTCTTTTGCTAATGACCAATACATCCGGCGCTTTGGTAAATTGCATTTGGGCAATATCTTCATAAGACTTGAGTACCTCGGGGCTTTTGGGATTTGAAATATCCCATACTTTCGCATTTCCACCTTCATCTAAAGTAATGGCCTTTTTTGCGTTCGCTGAGATTTCAGCACTGATAATGGCAAGCCTGTGCCCTCTCAATGTAGATTGGTAACTTTCGTCAGAGGGTAGCTGTGTATCCCAAAGTTTGGCAGTTCTATCGGTAGAGTAAGTAAGAACATACTTTTCGTTTTGACTTATGCTAGCACCATTTATCTTAGCACCAGTATGATTGAAGGTATAGGGCCATCCTCCCTTTGAGGTCCACACCCTAGCTGCTATTGATTCGTAAATGGTAAGAATCTTTGAGCCGTTATCAAAAAACTGTAAGTCTACAAGCTGATCGTTTGCAGTCAATATTGTATTTTCCGATGTGCCAAATCCTGTACTTGCTTTAACGAAAACCTTTTTATTCTGCTTTAAACCGATAATATCTACCAATTCTACTTTTGCATTCTCTGTTACTATAAAGATGTTTTCTTGATCAGGAGAAAAACCGGCTTGTGTAATTAAGTCGTATGGCCCGATTACATGCAATAAATTTCCGGCCAAATCCCATACTTTCACTTCTGATACAGAAAAGCTCAGCAGTTGCCTATTGGTAATATCTTTAGAAAGGTCTACGCCTTTTACAGGCGCATCGTGCCCCATTTCTACAAAGTTGAGCGACATGGAAATATCCCTAAAAAATGGAAGTAATTTAAAAAGTGCTTCTTCATTTATAATATCCACCGCTTCTTTGATGATACTGAGGGCCCGTTTGGGAGCATGTTCGTTGTTGAGCACTTCTCTGGCGGCAAAAGCATAGTTTAAAGCTGCTTTTTCACTAGCCTCTAGCTCTTTTAGCCTCGACTGCCTAAATTGATAGCCCAAGACCAAAATAATAACAGCCAAAACAGCAAAAGCCGAGATACGCAAAACCCTTCTGAGGTTGCGCACACTGACCTCTTTTTTCTCTTCCTGTATGCGCAACCGCTCGCTCGCCTCAATAAAACCTCTCTGTGACGCAGTAACTGCGGGTTCTCTTTTATTTTCAAGGGCATCGTCTAGCCAAATCTCTGCTGTTTTCAGTTCTTCACCTCTGATCAAACGGTCTTCGCTTTTCCCTTTTTCTTCCCACTCAAGGGCAGCCTGTAATAATCTGGTGTGCTGTTTTACGTAGGCCCTATCAATATTAATTGCCTGTATGAGCCTGCCAAATGCGGTTTCAAAGGTCTTATTTTTAAAGTCTATCCATTGAACACTTTTAAGTTCTAAAGGAATCTGCTCCACAGGGGTTTCTTCTAATAAAATAGGGATAAACCGCTTGTTGTGCCTATTGGCATGCGCCACCTCTTTGGCACAAAAGTCAGAAGCCACCGACTGAGGCGAAATGACAAAAACAAAGTTTTCAGATGCGGAGATACCTTTTAAAATCTCTTCCTCAAAATTGCTTGCACCTACCAAACTTTCTTGATCGAACCAAGTATTTTTTCCAAAGGTCTGTAACTTGAGATTGAGTTTTCTGGCAAAGTCAGCATTTTTTTGGGAGTAGCTGATAAAAACCTCTGATTGCAGCATACCTACCTTGGCTTGGCTCGCCGTTAAAAACTCTTTATGAAAGGTATTGGGTTGGTATCTTTTGCGGGTCAAGCCTTCTTGCAACCAGGTCTGTGCTTCGGATAAATTGTAACCTCTTATTAAAAAACTGTCATTTTTATCCATTCGGCGCCACTTTAAGGCACGCGTTAACAATTGCTTGTGTTTGAGAAGGTAGTCTCTATCGTATTCTATTTCTTTTACCAATAGGCCCACTTTTTTGAGCACTTCAGCATCTCTAAGGCTTTTCTCTTCACCCAAAAAAATATCTGAAAAATCGATGTAGCTAAGATGATTGAGCTCTTCGGGTAAGCTGGCTAGCGCGCTTTTATCAATGATTACAGGAATGATGCGCTTGTTGTAAGAGATGGCCAAACGCAAATCTTCTAGGCATTTTTCTGACTTTACGCTTTTATCCGTAACTAAAAAGAGAATATTGTCTGCGCCTTCTATCCCTTCTTTGATCAGTTGGTGCTCTTCCATGCCCGCTTGCACATCTGAGGCATAGCGCCAAGTGGTAATTTTATTTCTAGATAAAGCGATGCGGATAAAATCTCTGTTGGTGCCCTTCCAAGAATCAGATATCATAAAAACATCTGTCATGAGGTTATGGGCATTCTTAATAGATTCGCAGATAAACTCGCACTGCAGATCTGTTGGGATGCAGGGAGGCTGCTCCGGTGCTTTAAATTCTATTGAAAGCCATTCAGATGCCTCAAAAAGTTCTGGCCCGGCCAAAAGATGGCGTTGCATTCGGCGCTTTCGGTCCCAATGTAGTGCCGCCTTTAAAATATGGGTATGCTTGCTCACATAGGTGGCTTCTCTACCCAACACCTTAAGCAACTCTTTAAATGCCACATCAAAATCATCTATGGCAGTCCAATCTTGCTGAGGCACACCTATCTCATGCTTTTCCCTAAAGTTGATCCAATTGAGTTTTTTTATGGTTGTTTTGTGGATGTCTTCCCAATTGGGAGCCTGATCGGGAACTTCCACATGCACAATGGGAATGATTCGCTTATTGAGTCTAGCTGCGGTTTTAAGCTCTTTTTTACAGTAATTGGACTGCAAGGCGTGTGGTGACATTACAAAAATAAAATTGTCGGCGCTTTCTATGCCATCGTCTATCCTTTTCTGAAAATCGTCGCCTTTTGGTATGTTCACGAAATCAAACCATGCATCAATGCCTTCTTCTTCTAGCGCACGGTATAAACGATTGGCAAAATCTAGGCTTTCTTTTCTGCCATAAGAAATAAATACGCGCTTATTATCCACCATCTAAACTGTAATTAAAGCAAACTTTAAGTTAAACCTTTATTTTTAAAACTCATAGCCCCAACAAAAAGAAGACAATTAAAAATCCTTCATAAAAGTTTTAGCACTCTGCTCAAGAAATGTATGTTCGAGCTGGCTAATTTATGTAGTTTTGATAAATTTTTTAAAACTGATGTGACAAGCTAACTTTTTTGCCACATTAACTCAATATATAAGATAAGACAATACCTTTTTTAGATATGAAATCAGTTTTTCTGACACCCGGACCCAGTGAGTTGTATTTTACAACAGAAGACCACATAAGGCAAGCCATGCGCGAGCAGGTTTGCTCTATTTCTCATAGAAGCAAAGCCTTTGAGGGCATTTATAAAAAAGCCGTTGATGAGCTGAAGGCCTTATTAAACGTCCCCGAAGATTACCACGTTTTATTCACTGCCTCAGCCACGGAAGTTTGGGAGAGGCTGATCCAAAATTGTGTTGACCATCAAACCTGCCACTTAGTAAATGGTTCTTTTTCGCGTCGCTTTTACGATTTTGCGAATAAGCTGGGCAGAAAAGCCATTTTGCACGAAAAGCCTTTAGGCCAAGGCTTTAATGCAGATGAAATTGAGTTGAACAGTAGCACAGAAATGCTATGCCTTACCCAAAATGAAACCAGTACAGGTGTACAATTACCTATTGAGGATATTTATAAATTCAGAGAAAAGAATCCCGATACCCTCATCGCTGTAGATGCGGTTTCTTCAATCCCCTATGTGGATTTAGACTACAGCAAAATCGACTCTTTGTTTTTTTCGGTGCAAAAAGGCATGGGCTTGCCTGCAGGCTTAGGTGTTTGGATCGTAAGCGAAAGATGTGTGGCCAAAGCTTATAAACGCCTTGAAAATGGAGAGAGTGCAGGTACTTATCACAGTTTGCCTTCTTTGTTAGAAAAAGCGGCCAAAAACCAAACACCCGAAACGCCCAACATGCTCGGCATTTATTTATTGGGCAAAGTCTGCGAGGACATGAACCGCCGAGGCATTGCCAACATAAGGCAGGAAACCAATTACAAAGCTGCTTTGATCAACTTTTTGTACAATGAGCATCCTTTGTTTTCTCATTTTGTGCAAGAGGAAAAGCATCGCTCTAAAACGGTATTGGTGGGTGACGTGAAAGGAATAGCTGCTGCCGAACTGATCGAAAAGGTAAAAGCCAAAGGAATGACGATAGGCAGTGGCTATGGCAAGAATAAAGCAAGCCAAATTCGTATTGCCAACTTTCCTACACACTCTAAAGAGATTTTTGAAAGGTTGGTAGATGTGTTGAATGAGATAAAAGCCTAACTTCCATTTAATTTCTCTCCTCTAGCAGAAAGCAAGGCAATTTTTTCTATGCGTTGCTTTCTGGTTTTTTCGGTTTTAGCCAGTTTAATCCAACGCAATACAAATCGTTTGCTTGAGTCATTAATGGCATTAAAAAATGGCTCGGCATTAGGGGTTTTCGCTAGTGCTTTTTGCAAGTCATCAGGAAAAATGAGGTTATCCACATCGTCCATAAAATCCCATAGGCCATTTTGTTTGGATGTTTCTATGGCTTTTAAACCTGCTTCATGCATTTTACCTGCTTCAATCAGTTTTGCCGCCCTAAGTTTATAGGTTTTTGCCCAATGTTGCGCTTTTCTTGGGCTAATGAGTTGCATGGTTCTATCGGCATCTAGTTTTCTTCTGATACCATCAATCCAACCAAAACACAACAACTCGTCCAGCACTTGAGCGGTAGCAATGTATCTAGCAGCCACACTTTTTTTAAATGTCACCAACCATACACTTTCTTTTTGGGAATAGTTTTTAAGCAACCAATTCCTTAATTCTTTAGTAGATTGTACCTCTATCTTCTCAAAGTTTTCCGTTTTGGCCATTTTAGATTGATCAACTTATTGGATACTATAAAAATACAGTTCTGGCCCCTTCATTCTGCCTTCATTGTATTCATAATCAGCCCAATTTTGTTGGGCGTAATTATCTAGGTCAGTCCTATTTTTTACTTTCCATTCTAACTCTACCGCTTTGGCATCGGCATAATCTTCCATTCCACGGCATTCATCTACCAAACCGATAAAACCTGTAGAGCTGGTTTGATAGATTTTTGTCCAACCTTGGTCTGCTACTAATTGATAGCCCAATACTTCCTCATAAAAAGCCTGCATTTTGAGCATGTCCTTATGGTAAGTCCAAGTAATGGAGGCGTAAAAGTTAAGAGCATTTACCTTAGTATCAATAGGATTGGATTTAGAAAGCACCGCCATAAACAATTCGTTTTCGGGGTGTTGTTTAAACTGCTCAAACTCTAATAAGTAGCCTTCTGGATCAATGGCCACAAAACCATCATGCGGGCCACCTTCTTTTGGTTTGTAGGTGTATTTTATTGGGATGTTTTGCGCTTGTACATACTCATACCACTGAGGTAATTGGTCAGTTAACAAAGCGATAGCTGTAGATTTTGCTTGCCCTTCGGGATGTGTTTCGCTCAAAGGATGTAATTGAATAAAAGCATCCTCACTAATGTAGAAGGTACTATCATTCATTTTTTGCAAACCTAGTTTCTCACTGTAAAAAGTAATTGCAACTTCTAAATCTTTGTAGTACAAATGGGTGATTTGTTGCCCAACACCAAAAGAGGCCAAAGTGCGGTAATCTGAGTTTTTAGTCAATAATTGGTTGATGCCCTGCGGACTATAGCCTAACAATCTACCAAAGCGCCTAGCCAATGCTTCTTTCTCTTTTTTATCATTGTTCGCTTTTTCTAAATCTTCTTTCCACTGCTCATACTGCACCAATCGTTGCCCCTTATAAATGATTATTACCATTTTACCCTGTGCCACATCAGCAGGAAAAAGCATAGAAACTGGAAGGTTTTCTTCTTTATACAACTCTACTCCGTATTTCTCAGCAACTTTCTCAAAATCTTTCCACCATTTATCTACTGCTGCAGCTTCCATTGGCTGGCTTAAGGCAATAGGTTTGGCATTGTTTGCAACCATTTCGCAAAATACCTCAAAAGCAGGCAACGGGCTTTTTGCTTGTTGTTGGCAAGTAGAAAAAATGAATATTGTGAATAGGTAAAAAACATTTAGCGGTTTGGTCGATTTCATAGGATTACATTACAATTGTAACTACTCAGATATTAAAAATGGGGTTGATATTTAATTAAGCCATGCTTTTGTTAAAGCATTGTTGCTTAAAAGAATACTGCGACTTGTGTAAGAATTCACGATTAAACATATCCAAGTTCAAAAACAAAATCTTCTAAAAACTATAAATCAATCCCACCTATTTGTATACCGTATTGCTTGTGTTTGGTGTTCATCAATATATAAATATCGGTATGGCTTAACTTTTTTCTCTTTTTAAATTGATATGAAGAGATGTCTTTTCTGATTCGCTGTTCGTCATAATCCATAAATCCGAAAGATACTCCCGAAGTAATATAAATGTCTCGTATGGGTATCAATCTACTATATATTAAAATATCTTCTTTGGCAGATTTAGCAAAGCCTAAATCCATTACTTGGTATTCAGTTCTATGCTCATCAAATAAATCTTGAAAGGTGCATAGGCTTTTTTTGCCATCAATACCTATTAACCTAAATAAAGAAGGAAAAGAATCCATTCTTGCCTCTATAATTTCCTCTTCGGTATCGCTTAACTCTATATCACTATCGTAAAACCTCTCTAATTGAGAATAACCATTTTTACCTTTTTCAAATACTATAAAGTTCATTAGTATATCTGTATCGTATTCATCTTCGGTTACTAACGTATCGTTATACCAAAACCCTAATTTTTTCGCTGCATATACCAATGCCTTCTTGTCAGATTGAATTATTTTGTTGTTCAATTCTTTTCCAATCTGTCTGATCTTAATGTAATCTTTAACATTCATTTTTATCGAGCTATAGTTTTTACGTAAAGATAATAGTAAGCTTCAAAAAGCCCCCAGCAAAACCAACATCAAAATTCCATATACTGCTAGTAGCAAATAGTACTTACCCCAATCTCCTTTAAAGCTAAAAGCTGATGCGAAGCTGCCCTCATGCACCAAACCTTTTACAGAGACAGCTAAAGGCAATGGCGTTAAGGATGAAGCTATGTAACCAAAAGCAATAGCACTCAAACAACCTGTCACATTCCACCAAAGCCAAGAGACTTGCGGGGCAAAAATCCACAGCAGAATATTAGTAGCAAAACCGCCAAGTAAGCCAATAATGGCACCTATATTATTAATCCTTTTAATTAAAATTCCCATTACAAAAACGCCTAAAATAGGCCCGTTTGCCAAAGAGGAAATTTTATTGATAGATACTATGATGGAATCGGAAATACCACCAACAAAAAAGGCAAAGACTGAAATGAGCAAACCCCAGAAAACTGTCAAAACTTTAGATAGATAGAATTCCTTTTTGGTAGTCATATTATTGCTGAAATAGCCTTTTACAAGGTCTTGCATGGTGGTGGCACTTAAAGAATTGATGATGGAGTCTAGCGAAGACATGGCTGCAGAGAACAAACCAACCATAAACAAGCCAATCATACCAATAGGGAATTGCTGCATTACAAAGATGGGTACTGCCAAATTGTAGTTGGGTTCTTGGTTTTCTTTTAAAGGCAGCTCACTTAAAAACTCAGGGTGAGTAACTACATATGCCCCAATGCAAATTCCTAAAAAGCAATAAGTAAGTACCAAAGGAAAACGCAAAACACCATTGAGAAAGAGAGACATATTGGTGCCTTTTACATCTTTGGTAGAAAGTTGCCTTTGCACTTGTGTTTGGTCAGTACCATAGTAGGCCACATACAAAAAGAAGCCACCGATGAGCATAGGCCAAAAGGCAAAATCTTTTCCATCAAAACCTGTATGGCTAAAGTCTATGGCATTTAATCGCTGACTATCAAAAGCCGCTATAGCCGCATCATACCCGCCTACAATATCTAAACTGATGTAAATTGCAAATAAGATAGCCACATATAAAATCACCATTTGGATAACATCGGAATAGATAACGGCTTTCATGCCGCCGATTGAGTCATAAATGACAGTTACTATACCCAAAGCAGCTACCGACCAAAAAAATGAGATACCTGTGCAATACTCAATTACTATACAAATACCATAAACCGTAACCCCAGCAGCAAAAGCCCGAAAAAGTTGGAAAAAGATACTTAGCAGGGTTCTGGTTTCTTTGCCAAAGCGCTTTTCTAAATAGGCATAAACTGAGATAATTTGCAGGCGCTTAAAGAGCGGTAGCAAAAAAATCATCAAAAAAATCATAGCAAAGGGCACTGCCAATTCGTATTGCAACCACAATAAGCCACCCCCAACCGAAAAGGCCACAAAGGCCGGTGCACCTAAAATGCTATTGGTAGAACATTGTGTGGCCATAATGGAAATGGCTACAGGAAAAGCCCCTGTGTTGTTGCCACCTAAATAATAATCTTTTTGGTCTTTTTGCCCGCGAGAAAGGTAGATACTAAGGCCGATCATACCGATAAGGTAGCCTACTACAATGACCCAATCTGTTACACTTAAAAGCATAGCTCAGTCGGTTTATCCTTTAAACGAGCTTAAATATAACATTTTACAGATTTTATTGTGCTTTTTTGATAGAATAAGCGATAGGTAATTGGTAAGAAATAAAAAAGACCTGCTAGATTTTCATCTAACAAGTTCCTTGAAATTTCCGCTTATTGGTTATATAAATCTACTATAATACCTTTTTCAGAGATGCACATTCTGAATAGCTTTAAGCTATATCCCATCAATCACGGCTACATGACTCATCACCGCAGAAAACAATAAAAAGCCAGAAATAAAGATAATTACCAAAGCCATACCTAGCCACAACTTTTTGCTTTCAACATTGTACTTCTTCAATAACTTAAAAAAGAAATAGGCCATGTGCGCAAATGGAATCAAAAGCGCTAGAATTATTCCTGCGGTATCATTTTCCATATCTAGACCAAAAATAGCTACGGTAACAAATTGCAGGAAATATACAGCAGCATACTCATACACCAAGTAACCGATGTACTTTCTTGAGTCTGCAACTTGCATATTGGTCACTTTCTTCAACAACCAACCAAAACCCAAATAAACAGCGATAAAAGCACCGTAAAATAAAAAGAATACTGTTTTGGACACCCAAGTATCGTCTTCTGCCCCTTCTGTACCTACCTCGTAAGAGGTCTCGACTGCCAAAAACAAAAGTGAGAAAATGAACAAGGTTTTCATCAACTTTACATCGGTAAAGTATTTTTGAGCATCTATGGCAGATTGACTCGCTTTCTTCTTCATTTCACGTACATCAAAAGAAAGCGGTTTAATGAACCACATGCCGGTAAACTTAAAAAGTGTAAGAAAAGCTTGAAAATCACCAAGCAAGGTATTGGCGAAATCGGTGAGGGTTTCTTTAATGCCATCAATCAGTTCCTCTTTGGCTTCATTTATTTCGTTGAGCACTTCTTCTTTGGCCTCGTTGAATTCTTCTTTAGCAACTTCTTTCATTGAGTTAGGTAAATTTTTTTAAATCTACAGAAAATTCTTCTGCTAACTCTTGTGCCTCGCCTACTAATTCGTTTTCAGCCGATTTTATCTCAGATGCCAATTCGTCTTGGATGTCCTCCTCCGTAGTTGTTTTGTGTCTTTTGCTATAAGTAAGGTGCTTAAATTAATTCCACCTTAATAATTATTAACACAGTAGATTATTGCTTGAAGGTGAGGCTTTTAAAAAGCATTGTATAGATCAAAAAGAGATGTTTTATCTCAAGGGCAAGTTTGTTTGGCTCAAGCCTTTTTTAGGTTTATTGAAGTACACAGGTTAAAACCTGTGGCTATTGATGGTATTGAATAGGTACTAAAACTGTCCGCTCATTTCAATTGCACTCGACTTTAGTCGGGGCATGACATATTTCATGAACAGGGCTTTAGCCCAATCTATCGTCATAGTTTTTTGCACTCATCAATCCACAGGTTAAAACCTGTGGCTATTGATAATACGTTTTTCTTGCGGCAAAATGTCTCAAACCTTTGCCTCTAACTCCTTACTAATTTTCTCAATCACTATTTCGGCATGCTCGCGAGAATTTTCTATAAACCATTTGCTCGTTACCATGCCGCCGCAAACTACACCTGCTACATATAAACCAGGCATATTACTCTCGTAGGTTTCTTGGTTGTGTGTAGGCATTCTAGTTTCATCATCACAAAGTACAATACCTATGTTCTGCAAAAAGCTAAAATCTGGCTGATAGCCTGTCATGGCCAAAACAAAGTCATTCTCTATGGTAACTATGCCTTCTGGTGTTTTAATGTCTACTTCGTGTTCTCTGATTTCAGCCACTTCTGAGTTAAAATAAGCTTTAATAGAGCCTTCTTTTATACGGTTGTCAATATCTGGTTTGATCCAGTATTTTACCCGGTGGCTAATGGCCTCTCCTCTCACCACCATGGTTACTTCGGCGTCTTTTCGGTAGGTTTCTAGGGCGGTATCAACCGCTGAGTTGGCTGCGCCGACCACCAATACTTTTTGGTTAGCGTAAGGATGTGGCTCTTTGTAATAATGTTCTACCTTGGGTAAATCTTCACCGGGCACATTCATATAATTAGGTTTGTCATAAAAACCTGTGGCTACTATCACAGCTTCTGACAAATACTTGCCTTTGGTGGTAATAAGTTCAAACTTAGTTTCTGTACCTTTTTGCACCTTTTCTACTTTTTCGTAGAGATGCACGTTCAACTCCCAGCTTTGCGTTACCCTGCGGTAATACTCCAAAGATTCGCTACGAGTAGGTTTGTGCCCATGCGAAATAAAGGGCACACCTCCGATCTCTAATTTTTCAGAGGTGGAAAAAAAAGTCATGTTGGCCGGGTAATGGTACAGCGAATTTACCAAACAGCCTTTTTCTAAAATCATATAAGAAAGTCCCTTCTTTTTAGCCTCAATACCACAGGCCAAGCCAATAGGGCCACCGCCTATGATCACAATATCATATTTATTTGGGGTACTCATTTTATTGTTTTTTTAGTGATAAGTCTTTTATTTCTAAATGCTTGTTGCACACGCTAGTTACGTAAAAATACAAAGCAGTAAGGGCTTACTCAAATATAAGCTCTTGCCATTTGCCTAATCTCACTTAAATTTCAAACAAAATAGCCCACGATTTAAATCGTGGGCTAAGCGTTTATAAGAATTTCAAAATGACTGTTTTTCAACGCACATTTCCCATTAGCCTTTTCATAAATGGAGAAAGCATCAACATAACCACACCTGCAATAACTGAAAACTGTGTTACCAACCAAAACAAGTCTGGTAAAATATTGGGGTTAGCGGCAATGGCATCGCTGTCGAACTCACCTGCTACTAGACCGGCTATTAAGTTACCCAAAGCAATAGACATAAACCAAACGCCCATCATTTGGCCTACTAACTTTTTTGGAGAAAGTTTGGTTACCGCTGAAAGGCCTACAGGAGAAAAAACCAACTCGCCGGTGGTGTGTAAAAGGTAGGTAATGATCAACCAAGTAGGCAGCACTGTAGTGCCTTTGACCACAATGCCCGAGGCAATGGCCATAACGCCAAAACCCAAACCGAGGAAAATCAAACCAAATGAGAATTTTACAGGTGTAGAAGGCTCTAGATTTTTTTGCGAGAGGCGTATCCAAAGCCAACCGAAAAAAGGCGAAAGTACAATAATGAATATGGGGTTAACTGATTGCAACCAACTGGCAGGCATCTCCCAACCACCAATCATCCTGTCTGTATAACGCTCTGCAAAGAGGTTAAGCGAAGAACCTGCCTGCTCAAAACCTGACCAAAAAACAGCAGAAAAGAAAAATAGCACGAGTATCATCCCTATTTTCTTTCGCTCGTCTGTAGTGAGGGATACTCCAGTAAAAATATAGAGAAAGTAAAGTACAACGCTACCTAGAATGATATAGCTAGACACATTAGCAAGGCTTACAGGGTCAATAATTACAGTTTTAGTAAGCAGTAAAATGAGAAAGATGCTTACCAAAGCAACAAAGGCCAAAAGGTAAATGCGTATTTTATTCTTAATCAATCGGTCTTTTTCTAAGTCTCCAGTAGATTCTGGCTCTGCTCCTGCACCTTTAAGATAATTTTCGGTCATTTTATATTGGATCACGCCTATGACCATACCCAAACCTGCAGCTCCAAAACCATAATGCCAAGAGATGCCTTCGCCCAACCAACCTGTAACCAAAGGCGCTATAAATGCTCCAATGTTGATACCCATGTAATAGATAGAAAAGCCTGCATCTCTTCTGGCCGGGGTGTCATCAGCGTATAATTCGCCTACTATACTAGAGATATTGGGCTTGAGCAAACCAGTACCTACAATGATCAGGAACAGGCCTAAAAAGAAAGTTTCATTGGTAGGAATGGCCATGCTAAAATGGCCAATCGCTATAATGATACCTCCGTAATAAACCGCTCTCTGCAAACCAAAAAGCTTATCGGCCAACCAACCTCCTGGCAGGGCCAATAGATAAACAAACATGGTGTAAAGTCCATAAATTGCAGCACTGGTTTTATCATCTAAACCCAGCCCTCCATTTTCTACTGAATCTACCATGAACAATATCAACAATGCGCGCATTCCATAATAACTGAAACGCTCCCATAGTTCGGTGAGAAAAAGCGTTCTTAAGCCTTTAGGATGGCTACTTAGCCCTGTGTTATCCGACATAAAATTGAAAGATTTTGATTGTTGTAATTTTAGTACCTCTTTAGTTTGCCTTTATGTTGTAGCCATTGCTTGTTTTACTGGCAAAAGCTCACGCATTTTCCTTATGAATTCACTAAAGACCTTGCGTAACAAAGATTCTCGAAATTAATGAATTCCCCATAAATTAATACATTTCCCTAAAAAAATACCATTTACAGCAAAAGCTTTAGGTGCGAAATTTTGGACTTACTTTAATTAGGTAGAAGGCGAGAATGTAAGGTTCTGATTCAAAAATTCAATTTCATCTAAATTACTTCAATATTGATATTTTTTTTCTGCCGCTTAATTAGTTTTAGCAAAAATTGAGGTGGGATAACATTTTAATAAATCTATAATTTTATGGGCAATTTATCGTAAATAATTCATAAATTCACATAATAAGCAATCAAATTTTCTATTTTATTAACTTACTGAAGCAAACGACCTTAAAAATTACAGGCCAAAACCACAATTGGCAAGATATCATTACAATGTAATTTTTAGCCTTGCTTACCACCTCATAACGCTGTATTAACACCTGTTAAAAAGCTATATTTGTTTCATATTTTTTAATAGTAGCTGCAGTGCTACTACTTTTTGAACTAACCATACCAAACGTACCACTAACGTCTTATTTTGTAATAGCAACAACCTATTGTACCTATGGCTAAAAATTTACGCATCACTTTACTTACATACATATTTTTAGCAGCTCCATTATTGCAAGCGCAATCTATGGGTAGCGACGATAAATTGTGGGAGTCTGAACAGTTGTATGTATCTACCATTTACCCTAACCCAGCGGTAAATGTAATTACTTTAGATTACCGCTTGCTAGATTTTAACACTAAGGCGAGCATTGTTATCAGAAATGTAATAGGCAGCGAAATGGGAGTATTCCATTTAAACAGTGCCGAGACAAACGTTACCATGCAGCTAGATAACTTTAGTTCAGGTATTTATTTCTATACTTTACAAGTAGATGGGCAAGAGATTGTAACAAAAAAATTTATGGTGAACAAGTAGTTATTTCGCCTTGCTACACCAAGGATTTTTTGCTATGCGAAAGCGCCAAGGCAACAAGGCGTCTTCTTCAGCATAATCTATGCCCACTCTCGGACTAGCAATTATATTCTCAGGGCTTATAGTTTCCTTGTGATCTTCAATCCAGATAGTATTACCGGTTAAATCTGTCCCGTAATGTTCAGTGCTTATTCCTAGGGCGCTGGACATTACACCGGGACCTGCCGTAAGCCTATACTCTTGCTTGTTTAAGCCCCGTCTTTCCATCATATCTTCTATGCCATTTAAGGGCTCAACTGCTCTTATCAAAATAGCATCTGCATAGTTTTTTTGGTTGGTAACAATGTTAAAAAGATGATGTATTCCGTAACACAAATACACATAAGCAAAACCTCCGGTACCAAACATGATTTCTGTTCTTTTGGTACGGCGGTTTAAATGGGCATGGCATGCCTTATCGGTAGCACCACAGTAAGCTTCGGTCTCCACGATTTTTCCACTAGTAAAAATGTCATCTATCTTTGTGCAAAAGACTTTCCCTAAAAGCGATTGGGCCAAGCCCACTACGTCGTCATCCAAATAAAAATCCCTAGAAAGTTTGTTTGGCTTATTCATCAAAATCTAACCCTAGTTTTTGTTTTAGTGAAATTAAAGATGGATTGAGCTCTGCCAGGTGTTCAAATTTTTCGTGTGAAGTGTAAATCCTCTTTTTCCCCTTTTTAGGAGGCACAATGTTCAGTTCTAGATGTAACCTGTCATTAGACAATTCATCAGACAAAAATTTAAATATTTTTCTCTTGAATTGATTAAAAGGTTCTCTAAGGATTTTGTTATGCAGATTTACTTTTATGCTATGGTTACCTACCATCTCAGGCTCTCCATCTTCTAAAATGATTTTATGAAAATGATGGTTGCCGTGTATATCGCTTTCTTGCATTTTAGACCATGCTACTTGGAGCTCTTCTTGAGTAAACACTCGATCGCGCTGTACTACATTTTCTGTAGAAACGGTGATTTGTTGGGTAGTTTGCGCCTCTTTTTCTTTTTTAAGTTGCTCTCTTACCTTGCTAAGATCAGTTGTAAATTTACCAGTTGTTTTTAAGGGCACTTTTAATGGTGCGGCCTTAGGCTTTGCCGGCTTTTCTGTATTTTGTTGCTGTTGAGGTGGAGTAGCGACCGATTTAGGCTCTGACGTATTTTCTGCCTTTTGTTCAGCTACTGTAGGACTTTTTTTTTTAACTCACCTTGGTTGGCGAGGTTAATGGCGCTGTTGATGTGGCAGATCTTAAGCAGGGCCAATTCAACGTGGAAACGCTGGTTTTTACTAGACTTATAGTTTAGGTCGCATTGGTTGCTAATGTTCATGGCCGTAAGCAGAAAAGAAACTGATGCCGCATTGGCCTGCTCATGGTATTTTTCCTTTACATTATCTGCCACTTCAAGTAAAGCTATGGTCGAGGCATCTTTACAAACCAGCAAATTTCTAAAATGCTCACCCAAACCGATAATAAAGTTATGCCCATCAAAACCCTTACTCAAAATATCATCGAAAAACAGCAACATACTGTTGTGATCTTCCTTTAAAAGTGCATCGGTGATCTTAAAATAATAGTCGTGATCGAGTATATGCAGATTTTTGATTGTCGTCTCATAATCTATGGTATTATCGGTAGAAAATGTTACAATCATATCAAAAAGAGAGAGCGCATCTCTTAAGGCACCGTCCGCTTTTTGAGCAATCAGGTACAAGGCTTCTTGTTCAGCGGTAATTCCTTCATTTTTAGCTACCAAGGCCAAGTGATCTGCAATGTCTTGCACGCTGATCCTATTAAAATCAAAGATTTGGCAACGAGATAAAATGGTCGGAATCACCTTGTGCTTTTCTGTAGTAGCCAAAATAAAAATGGCATAAGGCGGTGGTTCTTCTAATGTTTTCAAGAATGCATTAAAAGCTGCATTAGACAGCATGTGCACCTCATCTATGATGTATACCTTGTATTTTCCGGACTGCGGGGCATAGCGCACTTGGTCTACCAAGCTTCTGATATCGTCTACTGAGTTATTGGAGGCCGCATCTAACTCATAAATATTATAATCGAAGTTGAGCTTATCGGCTTCTTCTTGAGAAATATCTTTAGGTGTATTGATCAATTTGGCAAGAATACGCGCGCAAGTGGTTTTGCCTACGCCTCTTGGGCCACAAAACAAAAAGGCTTGTGCCAAATGGTTGTTCTCAACCGCATTTTTAAGTGTAGTAGTAATATGGCCTTGGCCTACTACCGTCTCAAATGAATGGGGTCTGTATTTTCTAGCAGAAACCACAAAGTTTTCCATACAGTCTCAGAAGCTTCGAGATGAATATTTTTAATAAAGAATTGATAAAGAGCCCAATTTTACTTTTAGCCGATGAGCCTAACTGCAAAAATTTACAGCTCTAGCTCAACTTATTTGGAGGGCTTAACACAAAACGAAATGCAAATTAATAAAACCGCGAATAATAACCCTGCTAAAACTGAAAATTCCTACTAGGCTTTGCTTACTTATCCAACCACTCTTTAAACAAAGGGGCTTTATGGCTACTCACCACGATTTCATCATTGGTATGTGGGGTGAGTTCTATCTTAAGCCTGCCTTTAAAATAAGGATAAATGTTTTGGGTAGCGTCTATATGGATCAGGTACTGCCTGTTGATCCTAAAGAAAATATCTGGATCCATCATTTCTTCTAACTGCTCTAAAGAATGGTTTACTGCGTACTTCTTATTATCGTAGGTAATGATAAAGACCACCTTGTCTTCAGAAATGAAATAAGCGATTTCGTGCGCTTTTACCGATTTTATTTTGCGTCCATATTTTACCAAGAAACGCTGCTTGTATACTTTTTTTTCTTTGCCCAATAAGCCGATCAATTGGTCTATTTTAGAGTTCCTCACGGTTTTTTGCAAGGATTCAGACATTTCATCTAGCTTAGAAAGTGCTTCCTCTAACTTGTTGTATCGCACTGGTTTTAGCAAGTAGTCTATGCTGTTTACCTTAAAAGCTTCAATGGCGTACTCGTCGTAGGCTGTAGTAAAAATTACGGGGCAACTTACCTTAATTTCTTGGAAAACCTCAAAAGAAAGCCCATCGCTCAATTGGATATCTGCCATGATCAAATCAGGCTCATCATTTTCAGAAAACCATTCTATCGCTTCCTCAACAGAAGGCAATTGCGCTACTATTTCGTTTTCGTCGCTGTAACGCTGTAGCATTTGTTCCATTTTCTTGGCCGCCAACGCCTCGTCTTCAATAATTACTATTTTCATGATTTCTCAAAACTTAAAAGTGGTAACTTCACTATAAAGTGCTTACCATTATCAATCACTTCCATTTTATTATCGGTTACATAACTAAAGCGTTTACTCAAATTATGCAAACCTGTTTCACCGGGATTGCCCGGTTTTATATTCTTTTTCTGAATGTTGTTTTTCACCACCAAATAAGAATTGCCCTCGTTGTAAATCTCTACTTTTAATGGCGCTTTTACCGAGAGCTTGTTGTGCTTAATGGTATTTTCTACCAATGTTTGCAGCGCCATAGGTGGGATCATCTTATTTTTTAGTTTGTTGTCCACCTTACTTTCGATAATAAGCTGATCTTCAAAGCGCTTTTCAAGAATATGGAGGTACGCTTCCATAAACTCCAACTCTGTAAGCAGGCTCACCGCCTCTGTCTCCTTATTTTTCAATAAATATCGGTAAACTTCGGCAAAGTTATCGAGAAAATCTAAGGCACTGTCATTATCAGGCTCTATTAAAGAAGATAGGATATTTAAATTATTAAACAAAAAGTGCGGGTCTATATGAGATTTCAGCGCCTTAAGCTCCGAAAGCATATTCTCTTTTTCCAAGGCATTTTTCTCAATGGTTACTTTTTTCCACTTTACCATAAAATAAATCCCAAAAAATATAGAAAAAACCGGCAAGGCGAACAATATGCCATAAATGTTGAGCAAAACCATTTGGTATGCATCTGGAGGCAGTAGCGTAAAAACCGATTTATAAATATAGTAGGTGAGGTTTACGATCAGTAGGGTGTAAATACCACTAGCGAGCAGCTGCAGGTAAAGCCGCTTTACCATATTGGCAGTCCATGGGATAAACCGCTCAAATATTTGATAAATACCAAGATTGCCCAACCACAACAATAGCAGTACACTCAATATCCAAATGGCGGCCAAATAGTATACTCTGTCTATTTCTGGAGTTTGCTCTTGAGGGGGCTCTAGGGAATAGAAATAAATACTTGCGCCGAGTAAAACTAATAAGGATATGATCGCGATTCTCTGGTACGACACAGCACAGTTATTTAAAGTTGACGAATTTTAGTTCACGCCAGCCTACATAGAGGTTTTTTCTTCCGTAGGCCTCTATAATAATTCCTTGGTTGTCTGCATTTACATCGGCGTGTTCGCTCAACAGCAGTTCTGCTCCAGACCTAAGGCAGAGCTTTGTATAGTTAGAGTTTTGTTTTTTAATGGTCAATATGTATTTGAATGGAATGTAATATTCGGTATTGTTGTGGATACCGTCTAACACTTCTAGGCTTAGATATTCATCTAGGTCATAGACTATTCTACCCAAAAAAGTATTGCCATTTTTATCGGTTACGGTCCCTTGTAAATAATGGGTAATGAAAAAATCCCTATAGTACATAGGTTTTATAGTAGCCTCAAAAAAATCTACACTGATCAATTCCTCCCAATGTACTAAAATATGGCCCAGGCCTTCTTGTTTTACCAAAATACCCTCGTTCTTATTGTTTACGTCCCTATGGTCTCTTAGCAGTAGTACTTCTCCAGAATTGAGGGTCACTAATGAGCCATCACCTTCTACCTCTACCCTTTTTATCAAACGGAACGGAATGTCTTCCTTTTGGCCATCTTTATAACCGCCTAAGCGGTCAGAACCTACTCTTTCTTCTTTGTCCCAAGCTATAAATCCCTCAAAAATGCCATTGGTAGTTTCAACCCTGCCGTAAATAGGCGCTCCTAAAACGCTAGCCCTCCCCTCGGGATAGGGCAAAAACTGAATGATATCTATACTGCCCCAAGATAATTTTTGCTCCATGCCTGTGTAAGAGTACACATGTATGTCAGAACCTACATCGTTTTCATAGCTTTTGCTTACCAAGATTCGCTGCCTGTTTTTGAAATAAACCCTCGCCTTGGTATCAGAAATTATCTTTATTTTATTGATATCTCCAAACTGGCACTTAAAATTATATCGGGTAAATTGGCCTCGATTCTCCCAAAGCTGCATAAAATCAAAGGTAAAATGACTGAATACCGAGTTTTGCTCATTTTCTTTTATGGGAATAGCTCGTTTAGAATTAAAGGGTGCGCCATCTTTAAATCCCATAAACATATCATCCCACATAAGTTCTTCATTGCCCCAACGTATTTGCCCTTTCACTTTTTCGCCATTTTTCAAAAGGATTTCTCCGTACAAAAAAGCCTCATTACTTTGCGCATATAATGGCTTTATTGTCCCAAAAGAGACAATAATTGCAAAGACGATATAGAGCTTTTGCGAATCCATTAATCAAAAGTAGCGAGGTTACTGTAAGCCTTTTAGTTTTTCCTGTGGGAATACTCTGCTGAAACCATACGAAGTATGACCTACAAAAATTACATTTAATTTTGAAGTGCTATAGGCCAAAATCTTTGGATCAACCCATTGTAAAATCATTGCTAATCTCTCCAAAATGTATTTTACAGCAGTTGCTCTGCAAAAGAGTTTTACTTTTGCCCTTGTTTCATTTTCTATGGTTTTGCTTACTACACAGCCACACTTTAGAGCATGTGCCAATAGGCAGCTACAAACCTGAAATATAAAAAGAGGTAAATATTTAGCATGCATAAAATTAGTACTATACCTATATTATGGTGGTTTTTACATAAAACATTTTAGATAGTAAAGACTGTGAAAACAAGGGTTTGTAACAATAGTACTTAGGCACATTAAAATAAAAAAGCGATAAGCGCCCGAAGATGGAAATGATGTGTTTGAGTCAATTGATTACATATCGGAATTATTCTTTGGATCTCTCCTGATATTTTCTATCCTAAATAAATAGAATTTTCTACTGGTTTTTCTAAAAATTGGTATGGGCCTATCGCCAAATAATATTAAATGAAAAGTCCTAAGTTTGACTTTTCCTTGAAAGGCGGCTTGCTATAGCTGAGTTTTGTCAATTGGAAGTATTTACTCGAAAACTAAAAATGAATCTGAATTAAAATGGAAGTAACTACTTAAATACTAAAAAATGTGTTTTAGCTTAGGTTAAGTCATATTTTGTGTTCAGGCAAGGACGCTTAAATGAGTATTGGAACCAAGTGGCTTTCCAAGTGGCTTTCCAAGTGGAAAATAATTTGATTGGCTATGTTTTCTTCCTAGAATAAATTACTATAAACCTTTACTGATTAAATATGCCTAAGCCTAAATATTATTATATTTAAATCAATTTGTATAGATTAAAACACGAACATATCTCACAATGAAACTGATTTACCACTTTTTTTTACTACTGCTATTTTCTTTTTCTTCGCTATATATCCGAGCACAAGAGACACCCAATATTTTGGTTTTTATTGCCGATGACGCCGGTTGGAAAGATTTCGGCTGCTATGGCAATGCTAGTATAAAGACACCCAATATAGACAGACTTGCCAGAGAGGGCTTAAAAATGAACCAAGCTTTCTTGACCAGCCCACAATGCAGCCCTTCTAGGACCAGCCTGCTCACAGGGCAATTTCCACACACCATTCGCACCGAAGATTTACACACACCACTTGCCGATAAATACAGCATTGTACCCAGCTACTTAAAATTGAACAATTAC
>CAKZMZ010000061.1 GCA_937129345.1 uncultured Thalassovita sp.
TATAACAATCAATGGGAAACCCGATAGGCAATTTAGAGGAAATGATACTCCTTGTTGTGGCTATGATGCACGAAGAAGCTTATGGCGTAAGCATCACAGAGGCTTATAACAAACAAACCAAGAGTGATATTTCACTTAGTGCTGTACATACTGTTTTGCGAAGATTGGAAAAGAAAGGATTTATAGAGTCTGACCTAGGCGGTGCCACCAAAGACAGAGGCGGCAGGCGCAAACGCTTGTACAAAATCACTAAGTACGGCTATCAGACCCTAAAAGAAATGCAGGAGAGCCGCCATAAAATATGGCAGCAAATACCCAAAATCAGTTTTGGGTAAAACGCTAATTACATGCACATCAATAAAAACCAGAAAAATATAGAGCCACCAAATTGGGCAGTTCGCTTTCTTAATTGGTACTGTGCCCCTGATTTATTGGAGGAGGTAGAAGGCGATATTTTGGAGGTATTCCAACACCAAGTGGAGAAAAAAGGACTAGGTAAAGCCAAGTGGACTTACATCAAATTGGTATTCAAATTTTTCAATTACTCCACCATCAAAGGCAATAGAAGATTTCAATTTCAACAGAACAATGCTGCTATGTTTAAAAATTATTTTAAGGTATCGGTAAGAAATCTCATTAGAGAAAAACTATATACGAGTGTTAATTTAATGGGCTTGGCGCTTGGTTTGGCTTGTGCCATACTTATCGCTCTTTTTGTAAAAGATGAACTTTCATTTGATAGATTCCATGCCAATGCTGATAATATTTATCGCGTATGGGTAAAAGAAGACCACGGCAATAATGAAATCTATTTCAATGCTACTACGCCTCCCGTTTTGGGCACTACCCTAAAAAATGAATTGCCCGAGGCTGCTCAAGTAGTGCGCTTAGCCAGTGTTAACAGAAAAGTAAGCCAAGGTACTTTTAGCGAAAGCGAACGCATCTTGCTCGCAGAACAGGGCTTCTTTTCTGTTTTCGATTTCCCTGAAAAAAGCGGATATATAGAAAAAGCCTTGTCACAACCTGACCAAATTGTAATTACAGAACAAATGGCCAACAAGTACTTTGGCAAAGGTGAGGCAATAGGCAAATTGCTTAACATAGATTTGGGTGAAGAAAACCACAGCTTTACAGTAGCGGCTGTTGCTCAAAACCCACCGAGCAACTCAAGCATTCAGTTTGATTTTGTGGTGTCTTACAAAAACTTTGAGTTTATTTCATCAGAAAGTCACAGGCAAAGTTGGTACAGCGTCAGCGTAGAGACCTATGTACTGCTATTTTCAGGTAGCAGTCCCGATGAATTAAGTGCTAAAACCGAGGCCATTATCAAAGAAAAATTAGGCGATCGCTATCCTGCAAACCGATATCAGGTGGGCTTACAACCCCTCACCGACATTCATCTCAATAATGATATGCCTCGAGGTCTTGCACCTGTAAGCGATTGGAAGTATAGTTACCTACTCGGTACGGTTGCATTGTTCATTTTACTTGTAGCGGCCATTAATTTCATGACACTTTCCATCGGTCGTTCTTTTGCTAGGGCCAAAGAGATTGGGGTGCGCAAAAGTATAGGTGCGCGGAAACCGCAAATTATCGCACAATATTGGAGCGAAGCGGTTTTAATGTCCATCTTGGCCATGGTACTTGGAGTTATTTTAGCCACTTTATTTTTACCCGTCTTTAACTCGTTTTCAGGTAAGGCACTTCAACTAGACTTTACTCTTGGTAACATCGCTTTGTTTTTCGGCATCGCCATTTTTACAGGTTTGATCTCAGGGTTTTATCCTGCCTTGGTGCTTTCAGGCTTCTCTCCTATTTCGGTACTCAAAGGAGGGAGCAATCCTAACTCTGCAGGCAGTAGAGGGCAACATTTTTTTAGAAAAATGATGGTAGGCTTGCAGTTTGTTTTATCTGTTATGTTGGTTTCCGGTGCTCTTATTATGCAGCAGCAACTCCATTATATGCAGTTTAAAGACTTGGGATTTGAGCGCGAACAGCTCATTGTAATTCCCCAAACAGTAAGCGCCCAAGGATTTAGCGAGGGCATAAAAAAGGGCTTTGAAGAAGGGGAGGTTTTACAAAACCAATTACAGGTTTTATCAGAGGTAAAAGGCTCGACCATTTCCATGCACTCATTTGACCAAAACGGATGGCTTGAGTTAGGTTATGAAAATGAAGCAGGAGTTATAAAAGAATTCTATTTCAATATTATTGATGAAAACTATGTACCCGTACACGATATACAAATAGCACAGGGCAGAAATTTTTCTGAGGCCGTAGCTAGTGATGGCCGCATGGGCCTACTAATCAACGAAACTATGGCAGCTAATTTCGATTGGGAAGTAGGCACGAGGCCCAAGCAATTTCCCGATTTCGAAGTTATCGGCATAACCAAAGATTTTCATTTTACTTCTTTGCATTCGCCAGTGGCCCCAGCCATGTTGGCCATTAATCCAGATGGGATTCTCAAAAATGTGAGTAATGTAGAAGGTGCAACTTCTACCATACCTAAGCTTACTCTAAAACTACAAAGTACTGATTTTGCCAGTAGCTTGGCCAAATTAGAAAGCATTTATCAAGAAGTTTACCCAGGGGAGCTGTTCCAATTCAATTTTGTGGACGAAGCTTTGGCCAGCATGTACAGAAAAGAACAGCAAATGGGGCAAATATTGAACTATGCTACCGCTTTGGCCTTGTTGATAGCCGCTATGGGTTTATTTGCCTTGGTTACACTAGTTGTAAACAAAAAGGCCAAAGAAATCGGTATTAGAAAAGTACTGGGTGCGCCTACTTCTTCTATTTTATTTCAGATAGGTAAAGAATTTATGATTTTGGTTTTTCTTGCTTTGTGTATCGCTACACCGCTTACATGGTGGCTCATGGAGCAATGGTTGGCAGATTTTAGCGCAAGAATAAGCATACAACCGCTTACATTTTTATTAGCAGGTGGTATTATGTTCTTGGTAACAGTGGCAACAATTAGCTACCAAGCCTATAAAGCTAGCAGGTTGGATCCTGTGCTTACTTTAAAAGCTGAATGACTTGCTCATTGAGCATCGGGTTAAAATACCCATCGAAAAAAGGCTATTCACTTTTGATGATGTATTGATACGGAAGAAGATTCACTTCGACTCCGAAGCGTGTGAAACCCGCTTTTTTTAATTCGTCTATGACCGTATCTATGGAAATCCTGTGGTGTTTAGGACCAACAGGTGTTTCATGATCAAAAAAATCTATAATAATCAGCTCACCATTCTCTTTAAGCCCCTTTTTTACTTGGGCAAAATAATCGGAGCGGTTCTCGATATGATGATAGGTATTTACGATCAAGACCATATCCACTTCATTTTCTTTGAGATTGGGTGCATCGTAGGGGATTTTTCGAGGCTCAATGTTCGTTAGACTATTCTCTTCGATACGTTTTTTAACGAATCCTAAAAACTCATCATTTACATCGGCTGCAATCACATTTGCACCCTTCTCTGCCAACCTGACTGAGAAGTACCCCGAACCGGCGCCGATGTCCATTATCTTCTTCCCGCTCATATCTCCGAGATATTCCATCACCTTTTCAGGCTTTTGGTACGCGTCTCTTTCGGGCGATTCAAACCGTTTGATCAAATCTTCTACAGAGGATTGATGCATATATTCATTGGCAGAACCATGTTCCGATGCTTCAGACCCGTGTTGATGCTCATGATTTCCTTGATGAGCTCCATTGCCCTGTTTATCTGCTTGGCAGCCGAACAATAGGAAAATGGGCAATATCACAAGTAGGCTTTTCATTTCTTCTCAAAGTTTTATTGGTAATCAAATCGTGCAAACTTAAGGTAAAGCCTCTGACATATCAGGCTTTTTTTTACTAAAAACATGATTTAAGGCTCTTGAGCACTTGGATCTTTGTTATACATAGCATTGTTTTTCTTCCACTAATTTCTGTAAAGCTCTACCGTTCTCAGGTTTCCAGCCTCATTGCTGTACTCTGGACGTATCTTTTTGTACTCCGTCAAGATATCGCTGGCTTTGTAATAAAACAGGGAATCTTGTTGTAAAGGGATAAAATCTTTTGGCAAGGCATATCTGAAATGCCCACTTTCTTTTTGGTGTACAGGAATATGGAAGAAACTGCGTTCGGTGAATTTTCCTGTTCTTGACCGGCTTTTACAAAAAAATCAACTGCATGTTCCGCATATCCAAACAGATAACCATAGGCTCTAAAACGGTCACACACTACTATACATTTTTATATTTTTCACCTCCAAGGGCTGTGGCTCACAGCCC
>CAKZMZ010000062.1 GCA_937129345.1 uncultured Thalassovita sp.
TTAGAACCAAACGAAGAAGGCTTGGGTCTACAAGATGCCATTTTAAAAACAGATGGTGCAGGCAAAGATTTACTTAGGGCCAAGGGCCATGGTTCTGCCGATCCCCTAACGCCAGATAATATACTAAAAGGCGAGCATTTCTTTTACCAAGAAGGCAAAGCGGTTTTTAAGTTTGCCGTAACTAGAATGGCTGACTCAGCGGCAGATATCATGCTCAGGAATGGTTTAACAGGAGAAAATGTGGCTTACTTGGTACCGCACCAAGCCAATAAACGGATAATAGAAGCTACGGCCAAAAGAATGGGTATCGGTATGGATAAAGTAACCCTCAACATACAGCGCTATGGCAATACAACAGCAGCCACCATTCCACTTTGTTTGTGGGAGTGGGAGAAAGCTTTTAAAAAAGGGGACAACATCATTTTAGCTGCTTTTGGTGGCGGTTTTACCTGGGGTTCTGTATTTTTAAAATGGGCGTATGATAGTTGAGTTGGCCAGTGGGTAGTAGCTATTGGATTTTGGCTTTTAGGATATCAGCAGTGGAGTTAGGACTTTGTGGATTCGGAACAATGTAAGTACAATTTCGCAACAACTCGACTTAACAACTCAACACATATCGAAAAATGAAAAAAGATCAAATTAGGAATAGTATAGCAAAATGGGTAGCTGAGCCTGAATTTGCCGAGGTCTTTGCCGATTGGATCGTTCAGCATAGAATTAAAGTAGTGGTAACCCGAAGCCGAAAAACCAAACGTGCTACCTATATGCCTCCCCAAAGAGGACATGGTCACAAAATCACCCTTAACAATGATTTAAATCCTTATGGCTTTGTTATTTCTTTTATTCATGAAATGGCCCACCTAATTACTTGGGCGCAACACCAAAACAAGGTAAAACCGCATGGAGTAGAGTGGAAGAATAATTTCAAGGAGCTGATTTCGCCCTTTCTACATCCTAGATATTTTCCCGAAGAAATTTTACTGCAATTGAATCAATATATGAGCAATCCCGCGGCTTCTAGCTGTTCTGATGCTAACCTGATAAAAGTGCTCGACAAATACAATCAACATGAAGACGGCCTAGAATATTTAGAAAATTTGCCCATAAATGCCGTTTTTGCTCTAAAGGATGGCAGGGTTTTTAAAAAAGGCAAAAAACTGCGCAAGTACTACCAATGCGAAGAACATAAGACCCGAAATTTGTATAGGGTAAGCCCTGTGGCGAGGGTAAAGAAAGTGGAGAGATAGCCTGAGTATTGATTAAGAAGCTATCAAAGCCAACATCTACTAATTTATGAAACATATAATACCTGTAATACTTTCGCTATCAATGCTTTTTGGTGCATACAATCACCTTGCTGCCCCAGAATTTTACTCTGCTATGATTCCTCCTTTCATTTCGGAATCATTTGCAAACATTCTATCGGCAATTGTCGAGTTTGTGATTGGGGTTGCATTACTTATATCTAAATATAGAAAGTGGGGAGGATTGGGTTTTTCAGGTTTAATGGTTGCTTTTATGCCCTTACATGTATGGGATTTATTTCGTGAAGAACCCGCTATTGGCTCTACTAATGCAGCCATCATAAGGCTCTTTATACAGTTTGTATTGATATTTTTAGGCTGGTTGGTATACAAGCGGAATAAGTAACTTAATATTTAGCAAGATACACAAATAAGAGTCAGAACACCATCTACACTTGAAGTTTAGATTTCACGATTTGGAGGTGTCTTAAAGAGTGTGGCAACTCATTTTTCTGTTCATTTGTGTATTCGGAATAACTGAATAAATAAACCGATTGCTTTTTCCTGCAAAATAAACCACATTAAGCCATCATACTTTTTAGTATACGACCCAAGATTTAATTATAATTTAAACTCCAATTCCTTCAATCAACTCCTTAAAAAAGCCCCTACCCCAGTTTTCTTTCTCGTCTTCACTCCATAATTCTGGATAAAATATCTGTATCTGAAAACGCGGAGGCAAGTACTTTTGCCAGTTGGTACCGCCTGTTGCAGATATTACATTAGGATCATTTTGCAAGTAGCGAACTGCCGATTTAAAATGCGACAACCGCCAGTTGATGTTCACCAAGGCATCAAAGGTTCTAAGGGCCTCTACAATTTCTCTGTGGTTAAAGGCTTGGTAAAAGTGGTTTTTATAAATAGACCAAAGGTTGGAGTTCTGTCTGTCTTTGGCCAAACGGGTCATTCTCGGCATGTATTTGCTCTCAAACTTTTTGAGTGTAAGCGTCTTTTTTCCTGTTGCGAGTTCGGTTGCGCCCTGTTTCCAATACAAATGCTGCATCATTTCTGAAATCGGAGTAGCCGGCGTTAGCTGTTCTCTAAACTCTTTAGATACCAAATGTTGCAAATCGGTAGCACAAATCTCAATCTCCCTAAACTGCGCTGACTGAAACCCACTGGCAGGCAATAAAGACATCCTGAATTTTAAAAACTGGTCTTTATCCATACCATCAACCATGATCTCAAACGAATCGGTAAGGTGCTTAAAATAGCGGTTGATTCTTCTGAGCCTAGTAAGAAAAAAGTCTTCGTCTATTTGTTTGCGGTTGGCTATCTGTTCCATCTCCAACAAAATCAGCTTAAAATAAAGCTCTGTGATCTGGTGGTAGATGATGAATATGTTCTCATCAGGAAAATCTGTTTTTGGATTCTGTAGAGATAAAAGCGTATCTATGTGGATGTAGTCCCAATAGTTGAGGTAATTGGCGTAGAGCAATCCATCTAAATAAGAAGAAAGATCTTGGCCCATTACATCGTATTTCTCTCTCAGTTTTTCTAATTGAGCCTCTATCTTGGCTTGCTCATCTTGGTCTTTATTTGATTGGGAAGTGTGTTCCATACCTTTTTTTAGTATCTAGTTCAAAAAATATCCATTATTGGCAAAAGCGCAAATATTGCTTAGTTTCGCTTCATTCAATAATTAACTGAAACTAATTGCTGCTATAGTGGCGGCAAAATTAAGTGTTTTTATATGAACCTGACAAAGGCATTTGTCATATCAATTTTGAGCCTTTTTTTTATTACAAAAAGCAATGCCCAGCCTTGGTATGATTTTATTTTAGAAGCGGAAGAAAAAACACTGGTATACGATGATAAGGTATATGAAAACTACATCCGTTCTGTTGCGTTTTACAACAGAGTAAATACGGAAAGAGTGCCCGTAATTCCGGTAGTGCCCATCAATGGAGTAAGGCGTTTAGCATTGGAGTTTGACGATATTACAGACGACTCTGAAGACTACTATGCCAAACTCATCCACTGCAATTACGATTGGTCGCCCTCCAGTTTTATGCCTATAGAGTACTTAAACGAGTACAACGAGTACAATCTCAATGATTTTGAGTTTTCTATCAACACCAAAGTGCCTTATGTACATTACCGCTTTAACCTGCCGCAAGTAAAAATATCGGGCAATTACCTTTTGATAATTTACAGAGGTGGAGATGAAGAGGATTTGATCATTACCCGCAGGTTGGTGGTGTATGAAGAAGCCGTGCGAGTAGGAGCAAAGGCACAAGAGGTAATCGGTTCGGGAGAAAATATCAATAAACAGCAAATCAATTTTTCGGTTTTTTATGGCGGTGCCAACTTAGAGATACCTGGAGAAAACGTAGTGGTAACGCTTAGGAAAAATTTTAGATGGCAAACAGCTATAAAAGATTTAAAGCCCTTGTATGTAAAACAACATGTAGGCGAGTTAGACTTCAATTATTTTAATTTAGAGAATGCTTTTCAAGGCGGTAATGAGTTTCGCTTTTTTGATACGGGCTACCGACAAGCGGGCCTGCAAATAGAAAACGTAGAGCGCGGCGACGAGATCAATGCAATTTATTTGTATACCGACAAACCGCGTGAGGGTAGGGTGTATAACAGCCAACGTTTGCAAAATGACATTAATGGCAGATTTATAATAGGCAACAATGCAGGTAGTGGCGAGGCCAGTGTAGAGGCAGATTACAACATTGTACATTTCTCCCTAAAAACGGAGGCAGCTTATGAAGGAGACGTGTATGTGCTCGGTAGCTTTAACGACTGGGAATTAAACGAGCAGAACAAGCTCACTTACAACAGTAGTTTAGCCGCTTATGAGGGTAGAATGTTACTAAAGCAAGGTAGGTACGATTATACCTATGCGCTGTACAGAAATGGCAAACTCAACGAAATGATTTTGGAAGGCAGTTTTGGGCTGGCCGAAAATGAATATGATATAATTGTGTACTACAAACCCTTGGCAGGGCGAGGCGATAGGGTAATCGGTTATCAAAAAATAGATGTAAACAGATAATTTAAATGGAAGAAGCAATAGAAAAAGAGGTTTTTTTCAGTAACGATGCCATTGTACTAGGCATTTTGATCATGCTATTGGCCTTTGTTTTTGTCACTTCGTCTAGTGAGAAAAAGGGCTGGAGAACTTTTTACACCTATTTCCCCCCAATTTTAGCTTGCTATTTTTTTCCAGCCATTGTTAATAGTTTGGGGATTATTTCTGGTGATCAGTCAAATCTGTACTTTGTGGCATCGAGGTATTTGTTGCCTGCCAGCTTGGTTTTGCTTTGTATTAGTATTGATTTTAAAGGCATTATCAATCTTGGCCCAAAGGCATTGATCATGTTCTTTGCAGCCACTTTAGGCATTGTAATAGGTGGCCCCGTTGCGTTGTTAATAGTTGGAGCCCTTTATCCTGAGTTGGCCGGAGGAACCGGAGACGATGCGGTTTGGCGAGGTTTGGCCACCGTAGCGGGTAGTTGGATCGGCGGAGGCGCCAACCAAACAGCCATGAAGGAAATCTATGGCGCCAGCGATAACCTTTTTGCTTCTATGATTTTGGTAGATGTGATCGTGGCTAATATATGGATGGGCTTTTTGCTATACGGTGCCACCATTTCTGAACGGGTAGATAAATGGCTTAAAGCAGATAATTCTGCCATAGATGAATTAAGGGTAAAAGTGGAAAACTACAGCGCGAGCATTTCGCAGATTCCTGCCATGAAAGATACTATGTTGGTGTTAGCGGTTGGTTTTGGGGTCACTGCCTTGGCGCATTGGGTGTCTGACATCATTACCCCCATTATGGCAAGTTTTAGTGATACTTTAAACAAGTACAATCTTACCTCTTTAATGTCTGGTTTTTTCTGGTTGATCGTTGTAGCCACTACGGTTGGTTTGTTACTTTCTTTTACCCGATTTAAAAAATTAGAAGGGGTCGGCGCTTCTAGAATTGGTAGTGTATTTATTTATGTATTGGTGGCTACCATTGGCATGAAAATGAATATTGCTGAGATTTTAAACAACCTTGGTTTGTTCCTTATCGGTATTATTTGGATGATCATACATGTAATGGTATTGCTAATTACCGCAAAAATTATAAAAGCGCCATTTTTCTTTGTAGCAGTGGGTAGTCAGGCAAATGTAGCTGGGGCGGCCTCGGCGCCTGTAGTGGCA
>CAKZMZ010000063.1 GCA_937129345.1 uncultured Thalassovita sp.
CATTCCATACGAGTCGCTTTATCGGAATCTGACTCGTTGATATAGTCTATTTTGGCGGGAATTTCTTCTTGCTTATCTTCATTGCTTTCTTGTTTGGAGCAACTAAAAGTTAAAACTGCTAGGATAGTTAGAATAATGATCGATCGTGTTTTCATATTTATATGGTTTTTAATAAAGATATTGAAAACCGCCTAATTTGGATAATATGAGCTCAAAAAATTTAGATACTGCGCAAACAAAAAACCGCAAGCTGTACAGCTTACGGTTTATAATTGTTCACTAACTAATCAAATTATGTTCATTGATTAATACATATATGATTTCTTCTTATCTCTGATGCCTGCTCGCTCGATAGTCGTCTTATCTTTGCTCTTTTCTTCTATTGATGAAATTTTACCTGATTCACCTAAACCTCTAGAAGCCGCCGCATTGTATTCTTCTACTTGAGTATTTAATCTATTCTTCAATTCATAATGCTCGTATACAGCTACTATTAAATTGGCTTGGTCAGCATTAACCCAATCTTCTTTCATGAATGAAGGAGCATTCATCAACATTTTATCATCTATGGTAAATATTACAGCATCTTTTACTTCGCTTACCGAAAATACATCCCACGGAACTGCAAAAAGTTCATCTTTGCGACCACCATTGTTATCGAAAAGCTCTACGACCAAATAAGCTACAACGCCGTTTCTGTCGTAAAGGGCTACATCGTTAATCTGGCCAATCTTATCGCCGTTTAAATTAATTACCGGCGTTCCGATTGTTTTATTTATCTGAATAAGTTTGGGTTCAAAATTCATCTCTATCTCCTCTCTTTCTTTTATTTCCTTAATTTATTTTAATTGGATACTACTGAGTTTTTTACAGTATTTTATCCATTTTAGCTTTACCATTTGCTTTTGCACTAGATACATTATCGTTCATCTTGTTTAAAATGTCTTCCACATTGGTCTTACTCTTATGAACAATGTCTTTCAGTTGCTTAAGCGACTTTCTCTCTTTCTTGTTATTGAATAACTTATCTTTATTGATTACGGCATAAGCTCCTGCTGCTAAAGCACCTGTCGCAATGCCTAATGCTGAATACAAAATTGCGTTCGTGTTATTCTCTTTCTTCTTCTTTCCCATAATTGTTACGTTTAGAGTAATTGAAAATATATTTCGGTTAAAATCTATTATTTAGCTACTTCTGTAGAGAAGTTTTTTTGATTTATACTGTCTTACTTATCGTCCGTGATTGCATTACGGATGTATAATGATATAATCTACTTATATAAAAGATAAAACCATTCCATACAATTTTCAATCGTAAGGTTCTGATTATCAAATAGATATTTATTTTTAAAAAGCTGTATTAGATGTGAGTGTAGAGTTTTTTCTACAATTGTTGTGTATAAACATAAACAATTGGCCAAGGCACTGCATACATTTTTGCTTAGTGGCTTGGTTTATCAGATTTTGTATGCCTTAGATTTTAAGAGTTTTCGGAAAAACAAGCTATAAATCTATTCCGTACTCGTTTAATTTGTTATAGAGCGTTTTCCTGTCAATATTTAAAAGTTTAGCTGCTTGTGTTTTGTTATTTTCAGTATCGCTCAAGGCTTTAATTATCGCCTTTTTTTCAGCTATTTCTGCGGTAGTCTTTAAATCCTGAGAGTCTGAGGCTTCTTCTTCGAAATCGAAATTCTCATAGTTGTGGTACGCAATTTCATGGGGTAGGTGTGCTTTGTTCACAACATTGTCTTGGCTCAACAAAACCGCCCTTTTAATTACATTGCGCAGTTCTCTCAGGTTGCCATGCCATGGATATTTTTGGAAAATGCGTTCAACTTCTTTATCGAAGCCGGTTACTTCTTTTTTTAAGTCGGTATTGGCTGTTTTTAAAAAATGTTTAGCAAAGATAAGGATGTCTTCGTGTCGTTCCCTAAGCGGTGCTATTTCTATAGAAAACTCATTGAGCCTATGATAAAGATCTTCTCTAAATTGGCCCTCACTTACTTTTTCTTTTAAATCGTCATTAGAAGCCACAATAACGCGGACATCGATTTCTTTTTCTTTATTGCTGCCTATCCTAGAAACTTTTATTTCTTGCAGTAAGCGCAGCAATTTTACTTGTATGTCGTAACTAAGGTTGCCTATCTCATCTAAAAAAAGGGTACCACCTTCTGCATACTCAAAGCTGCCCGCTTTAGGACTAACCGCACCTGTAAAAGCGCCCTTCTCATGGCCAAACAACTCGCTGCCTGCCAATTCATTGGTCAAAGCACCACAATCTATGGCGACAAAAGGCTTGGGATTTCGTTGGCTTTTTTCATGTATAAGTCTAGCAGCATATTCTTTACCCGTACCGGTTTCGCCATTAATCACTACAGTCATATCGGTAGGGGCTACCAAAACAATGTGCTTTACGGTTTTTTGTGCTAATTCACTTTCGCCAATTATGTAGTTGGTTTTAGAAGTTTTGTTTGGCTTGGTACTTTTTTTCTCAGGTTTGGGTTTCTCTTCTTCTTTAAGGGCTTCTTTTATGGTAAAAAGGATTTCGTCTGGCTGTAATGGTTTGGTGATGTAGTCAAAAGCGCCGGACTTCATTGCTTTTACCGCAATTTTTACATCGCTGTAACCTGTTATTATTACGACTTTGGCCTTAGGCTGAAAAATCTTTATTTTTTTCATAAGGTCTACGCCGTTGCCATCTGGCAGCCTAAAATCGATGAGAATAACGTCGCATTTATTGTCTTTCACGAAAGCTAGCGCGTCTTTAGCATTACGCATGCTCTCCGCTAAAAAGCCTTTTTTCTCTAAGAATTTTACCAGTATTTTACAGATATTGACGTCGTCGTCTACTATGAGTATCTGTTGCATATATAATTCGATTTAATTTATCTCCCACTTAGATAACTTAAATCATTCAGTTATGTTAAGTGCTTTTCTTACAATGGCCATATAACAAGGTACAATGTTAGTATTTTTATTTTAGCTACCGATTTTTCTCGATAGATTTTGATAGATAATACTATTTAAAAATTAAACAATTTTTTAAAGAAAAGAGTCTTCATCAAGCCTCTACCTTTTTGCCATTTTCGTCCTTTTCAATACCATTATTATTAGACTTGGAATGTATTTGCTCATGGAGTTTAATCCGAGTAGTGGGCAAGTATTCTGGATATTTGTTCGCAATAAATCTGATAAGCTTTTCTCTTACATTGCATCTTAGATCCCAGGTTTGTGGCGAGTTTTTACCTGTCATAAGTGCCCTTATCTCCATTGTGTCTTCTTTAACATCAGTTACTTGTAAAACCCATGCTTTTTTGGTCCAAAGTGGTTCGTTGTCTAAAATACGCTTGAGCTCTTCTCGCAATTCTTCTACAGGTAATCGGTAATCTGTATAAAGAAAAATAGAACCTAGCAAACTGGCATCTCTTCGAGTCCAATTCTGAAAGGGTTTTTCAACAAAATAGGTAATGGGGATGACCAATCTTCTCCAATCCCATATCTTTATCACTACATAGGTTAGATTGATTTCCTCAATCCAGCCCCATTCATTTTCAACAAAAACGGCGTCTTCTATTTTAATGGGTTGGGTAAACGCAATTTGGATACCTGCCAACAAATTGGCCAAAGATTTTTGTGCAGCAAAACCTATGATAACACTAGCTATACCAGCCGAGGCTAAGATACCTGTCCCGAATTTCTTTAAGCTTTCGAATTGTAATAATATGACTGAAAGCATAATGATTACCACCAAAATAACAGCTACCTTTCTTGTAAACTGTAGTTGGGTTACAATCTTTCTTTCGCGGTAATTATCCTCTTTGTCTAGGTCGTATTGAGAATAAATGAGTTCTTCTAAAAAGTAAAATATCCTGATAATGAACCAAGAGAGCGAAACCGTAAAGCCTAAAATAGCTATTTTTTTAAAGGTAGCATTTACTAAGTTCTCTGGTGCAGAAGCATCAAAAATCACTAAAAATAGCAAAGGCAGCAGAGTATAAAAAGAACCTTTTAGGTGCTTAAAAAGTAATTTTATGGTTTTGCCTTCTTCAGTATTGGCAAAATACCATTTGCCTAGCCGTAGTATCGAAATCCTGAGTAATATGCCTAGAACGATACTGACCGCTAGCAGTATAGCATGTATAAGTAATGTATTGGAAGTATAATCTTTAATGAGGTCAAACATGGAGTAATTACTTAGTAAATGATACTATGTTCTTAATGTGTTTTCTTAAAATTTGAAATAAGACATTAAAAAATCTTTGTCCCAAGGGAACAAAGATTTCTATTTTTAACCGAAACTGTCACTTATTTCAATTTGGCTTTCATTTCTTCTACCGTAGCTTCTATACTTTTAATGGAATCATTGTAAGAAGCTCTCACTTTCTCCCAATCACTATCTGCTACTTCTTCCATTTCTTTAAGCTTGGTTTCTACTTCCTCTTTCTGTTTCTTAATTTTGTCTTTGTATTCTTGCACTTTATCGCTTTTGTTTTCTACACTAGCATCAGTGCTTAGTTTGGCGAACATTTCACCTATTTTTTTCTTCCATTTTTTAAAATCTTCGTTGGCACGCAAAGTATATGTACCTCTGCTACCTCGTGACATTTGTTTGGTGTTTTGTGTTGGATCTATCATAGTATTATTTTTTCCTTATTTATAAGAAAAAGCAATACCATATCTCCATAAGATTTTCACAAAAATACAAGTAATTGATATACAGTAATTTAAATACAACCGATATGTCTGTGTTTCTGCTAGTTATGTATAAAATTCGACACAGCTATTGTGATAATTTTCAACATTAAATTTAAAGCTCGAATAACATATATGTAGAATATTCGCTACAACTATTGTGGGCAATTGCATACAGTTAGGAAAATATTTGCCCGTTTTGTTTAAGTTCTTGCCTCACATGAAGAGCATCTAAGCAGATTTATTCAACATAGTATATTGTGGCATTTTTTCTGTTCTCAATATATATGTATAACAATATTTTTAATTTAAAGGGTTGATTTAATAAGAGTATAAACTATCAGCAAACAAAATATCACTATTATATTATGAAAAATGCACCAAGTATGGGAAAAATTCTTAATGAGCAAAGGAATGGAAATACGGGTAAACAAGTTTTGGTTGTAGATGATGAAGTTAGCCTTTGTTTCTTATTAAGAAATTTTCTTAATAGAATGAATTGTAAGGTAACTTGTGAACATACACTTAAAGGGGCGAAAAATCATTATTCTAATAGAAAGCCAGATTTAATTCTATTAGATATACATTTACCCGATGGTTTAGGCTTAGAACTTTTAGAGATTATCAGAAAAAAAGACAAAGGTACTACTATTATTTTAATGAGTTCTCAAAGAGATTTCGGTAAGGCTAATGAAAAGATAATGGATAAAGCGGATTTTTTCCTACAAAAACCATTTCAATTGAAAGAGGTAGAGCAAGTTATTAAGCAATATAGCTAAAGCTATAAGAATAACAATATATTTTTTTACTGGTTAAGTTTGTATGCAGGCAATACTTACCAACCAACTCCCAATAACTGAAGCCGATTTAAAACACAAAGAAGATATCACCTTTGTTGTTAAAATATTTAGGCACTATGCACACGAAGCTTCACTTACTTCAAGACAAATCACACGATTTATAACAGGTTTATCAGAAATTACCAGAAATGCCATACAATATGCTGGTAAAGGCAAGGTAGAATTTTTTATATCTCAGCGAGATAATGGTAAGGTTTATTTCTGCGCTAAAATAGCTGACAATGGAAGAGGTATACCTAATTTAGAAAAAATCTTAAATGATGATGACGAGTGCGAAGGTGTAGGCATCATCTCCACAAGTAGATTGGTAGATTACTTTGACATTTCAACTTCTGAAAGAGGTACAGAAGTTTTAATTGGTGAGCATCTTCAACATCACGATTCAATTTCTAGAGAAGACATAGATAACTGGAAAAAGCATATCTTAGAAGAAAAGCAAGAGGCCAAATCCCTCATTGAACTCTTAGAGGCGTATGAGACCATTAGAGAAAAAGAAAATAAGCTAGAGAATACTAACAAACGCCTAAAGAAATTTGTAAAGCAATTGCAAGAAAAAAACAATGAGTTAAAAGATTTTGCGCATGTTGTATCGCATGATTTAAAATCGCCGCTCAATGTAATTTTTATGGCTTCTGAAATGCTGTCTTCTTACTATCAAGATGATTTGGGAGAAGATGCAGAAGAAATTACGGAAATGATGATTTCTTCGGCAAAAAATATGAAAGATTTGATCAATGAATATTTAAATTACGCCACAGCATCTGCACAAGAAGATAGAGGAGAAGATATTGATTTAAATGAAATGGTGAAAGATGTTATATCTATTATATCCATCCCTGATCACGCTGAAATAAAAGTAGGTGAATTACACAAAGTATTTTTTGATAAAATTGCCCTTCAACAAGTTATACAAAACTTTTTGACCAATGCTATGAAATATGGTGATAAGCCACAGGTCAAAATACAAATCGATTCGGAACAGGATGATAAATTTACGATATTAAAGGTCTCAGACAATGGCCCTGGTATACCGGAGTCACATCATGAAGATATTTTTAGGCTATATCGTACTTTAGGAGATAAAGGCAAAGCCAAAAAAGGAACCGGTTTGGGCTTGCCTTTAATAAAAAGAATTGCAGAGAGAAACCATGGTAAAGTTTGGTTAGAATCTGAAATGAGTAAGGGAACTACCTTCTATTTTGCCATTCCACATCAAAATTAAATTACTTGCCAAAAAAAGTGTGCAATCTTTTCTACATAAACTGTAGAATTAAGACTATACCTTGACTTTTTAAAATCCTTTTTTTAATTCATAAAAAACTGTAAATCAGCCTGTTATTATTGAGGTATTTAAATGGTACAATTCTGTTGTTCTTATTATTAGATTTTTAATCAACAAAATAAAAATGGATAAATACAGAAATATAGGAATAGGACTACTAACAACAGCAGGATTTGCTGTCTATTTAGCTTCAATGCACCTTTTGGGGCTAACACAGCATGTAGAATTGAGAGTATTGAATTTCGTAATTCTTCTGGGCGGTGTTGCTTATGCCATACATAAAACCAAAGTTGATGAGAACGTAGATTTCAATTATTTTACCGGATTTAGAGCAGGTATGATAACTTCTATTGTAGGCGTGGTCACTTTCGCTTTTTTGGTTTTGATATACCTTGAGGTTATAAATCCAGAATTGATGATTGTAGTAAAAGAAGAACAACCATTTGGTGCATATATGAACGTTCCAACTATTTGTGCAGTAATGTGTGTTGAGGGTATCGCTTCGGGTTTCTTGGCTACCTATATGGTAATGCAGTACCAAAAGGTAAGTAGTGGTCGATTAAATACCTAATGTAAAAGTTAATCAATTATTCATCTCATTAGGATATTAATCAGTTATGAAAAATACATTAAAATTAGGTAGAGTACTAGGTACAAAACTCGAGATTCATTGGACTTTTTTACTTCTTATTGCTTACGTGGTATGGAGCGTTTATAGTTCAGGGGGTGGCGCAAATGAAGCGCTGCTTCAAACAGGATTTATTTTTGCCATTTTTGCTTGTGTAGTATTGCATGAATTGGGGCACGTACAAGCAGCAAAATATTATAATATACCTACCGATAAAATAACTCTATTACCCATTGGCGGTGTGGCAGCAATTAAGCAAATGCCTGAAAAGCCTAAACAAGAATTAATTGTAGCCATTGCAGGCCCTTTGGTTAATTTAGTTATAGCTGCAATGCTTTGGTTGGTTTGAAGAGTTGTTCAATGTGTTCACTTGTATAACC
>CAKZMZ010000064.1 GCA_937129345.1 uncultured Thalassovita sp.
GAAAAAACTATTCGGCAGAAGGAGCGGAGGAGTATAAAAAGATTGATTACTACGATGCCAATGCACTCAAAGATTATTTTGAAAAAATAGGAGAGGAGCGACTGTACCAATGGCTTTGTGCCACCATGGTATACCCGACACCTACTTGGGAATTGGTCCTGCACATTGGGCAGGCTTTGGAGGCGCAGAATAGGGTAGAGGTAAACTACGCCAATCTCTTGCAATTGGCACGCATCCCTTGGTTGCAAGATGGCGATGTGCCTTTTGAACTACGCCAATCTTTATTGCAAGCACTTACCCCAGAAAACGAAAAACTGGCTAGGCAAGCCGTGGTAGATATGTTGGAAGAACTGGGTTTAGAAGAGGATAGCTTTGCCTATGAAGAAGCAGAGACCCTAAAACTGACCAACCGATTTTTACTCAAGCCCCAAGATCCAGACAACCAAAGGGCGGTGTATTGGCTTTGGAAAAACGACTTGCTGCCCGATGCTCATGTACAACAAGCCTTGGAGAAAAAAGCCCCCGTTTTAAACGAGGCGCCGAGCATCAAAAAACTCTCTGCCAAACACCGATCGCTACAGCCTGTGCCGATGGCCATTGTATCTGTAGTATTGCTTTTGTTGGGGACTTACCTTTTTACCAATGAAGTGCCCGTAACAGAATACAACGATGCCGGTGCTTTGATAAGTAAGGAATGGGCATACGAAAAACTGCCTGAGGCTGTGCTGCTCAATAATTTAGCGGCAGATACCACGGCAAAAGGCTATTACATACCGGCATCTGTTTTAATGATCGATGCAAAGCGCAACATCAACGATACATCGGCATTGGCCAGCCTGATACAGATCAATGATCAAAAAGCTGCCTATAATTTAAGCATTAGCAATTTTATGAGCGAGCGGTATGCGAACCTTTCTCAAACACTCGCGGGAGGTACCGATGTAGATAGCTTGCTTAATTACTATCGCCATGCACAAGGCGCAGCCTACTACATGCTAGACAGCATGGACTTGGCCCAAGCGCAATTAGATAGCATTTTGGCCAGTGATCTGGCTTTTTTTGAGCGCCAACCCAAACCCCATTTACTCAGTGTATTAGGAAGTGAAAATACGGGCCCCGAACCTACAGACGAATATGCCCCTATACGGGATTTGCTGGCACAAGGCAGGGATTTGATAGAAAGACAACAATGGCAAGAGGCCATAAGCACATTGAGTGAGATCAACCAATTAGACTACGGTTTAATGGGCGCCGAGGCCCAATACCTCATTGCCTATGCCCTGAACCAACAAGCGCTTTACGAGCAGAGCAACGATTTCTTGCAACGTTCATTAACTACCTTTCGTGAGTTTGGCGAATGGACTGAAAAGAGCTGGCTATTAAAAATACAAAATGCTGTAGCACTCGAAGATAAAGACCGAGCAAGAAGCTTATTGAGTGACATCATAGCCGATACCTACCTATCAAATGTAAGAAATGCTGCGCAAGAAGCGCTAAATGACTTAGGTGTCATACAAAGCGAACTGCCTCCACCTTATGTTGATGCCATACAAGAAGGCGATGCCGCCCTAGATAAAAAAGCCTTGAGTATTAGTTTAGAAAACTATCAAAATGCGCTCAATGTAGTACCTGACGACGAATACGCTCAAAATGCCGTAAACGAAATTAAACAATTTCAAGAAGACCAAAAATTAGGAAGATATAAAGCTGTAGAATTACTTTTTATACAAAGCAATACATACAAAATGGTTGGCGAACCAGAATTTACCTGGGCAAAAGAGGGCTATTATAACCAACATGGTGATATTTATGTGGGGATAAACAAGTTAGATAGGCAAAACAACCAAGTTACTTTTGAGCTTAGGCGAAGTGAGCAAGTAGGGCAAGAAGTAATACAAACAATAACATTAAAAGTAGGTGAAAGTCGGTCTATATTAGGCAGTGGTGAAGATTTATTTGAAACAGTAGGTAGCGATACCTACTACCAAATATACCTCAACCGCCTAGGCAAAGCAGGCAAAAACCCCTTTAACACCGCCGCTTTTTATACCATAGCTATCTACCAGCAAGACCCTGATGCAGATGTTTCTGATATTATTTTGCCACAAATGGTTTTTGTAGAAGGCGGTACTTTTGAAATGGGCAGTAATGATGGAAAAGATACTGAAAAGCCGGTGCACGAAGTAACCCTCAACGATTTTTACATGGGCAAATACGAAGTAACGAATGCCGAA
>CAKZMZ010000065.1 GCA_937129345.1 uncultured Thalassovita sp.
GCTTTTTCCTTGATTTGCCGCACGCGCTCACGAGTTAAGCCAAAATGCTCACCTATCTCTTCTAAGGTCATAGATTGCCTACTATTAAGCCCGAAGTACAGCATAATAACATCTGCCTCGCGCTGCGAAAGTGTACAAAGGGCTGATTGCACTTCTTTTCTTAGGCTTTCATTCATCAGCACAGCATCGGGTACATTTTCAGATTCATTCTCTAAGATATCGTACAAACTGCTTTCTTCACCTTCAATTAAAGGAGCATCCATAGATACGTGCCTACCAGATATTTTTATGGTGTCTACCACTTCATTTTCAGGTAGATTCAGTACCTCTGCTAACTCATGCGGCGAAGGCTCACGCTCGAAACGCTGTTCTAAATCAGAAAATGTCTTAGAAATTTTATTTAAGGAACCCACCCTATTGAGGGGTAAGCGCACTATGCGTGACTGCTCTGCCAATGCCTGTAAAATAGATTGCCTGATCCACCATACCGCATAAGAGATAAATTTAAAGCCTCGGGTTTCATCAAAGCGTTTGGCTGCTTTGATCAGTCCTAAATTGCCCTCATTGATCAAATCCCCTAAGGTCAGGCCTTGATTTTGATATTGTTTTGCCACAGAAACAACAAAGCGGAGATTGGCCTTGGTCAGTTTTTCAAGTGCCAGAGCATCTCCGCTTTTGATTCTTTTTGCAAGGGTAACTTCTTCTTCAGCAGTTAGTAAGTCTACCTTGCCTATTTCTTGTAGATATTTGTCTAAAGATTGGCTTTCACGATTGGTAATTTGCTTACTGATTTTGAGCTGTCTCATCAGTATGTTCAGTTAAATTATAAGGATAAGCAGTTTTTACAGTGCTCTTTTCTATATAATTTTTGCAATTTTTACCCGCTTTTGCAAGTTTTTAGACTTATTTTTTCTTTTTACAAGAACAATTTTTACCTACACAGGTTAATTAGACCTTTTCCCATTACCTCTTGAACGACTTTTTTCTTTAAAGCCCTCAGGTTTAGGAAGCAATACTTTTCTAGAAAGTCTAAATTTGCCTGTTTTTTTGTCAACATCGATGAGTTTTACCTTCACTTCTTCGCCTTCTTCCATTACGCCTTCCATGTTTTCAAGTCTTTCCCAAGTAATTTCAGAGATGTGCAAGAGGCCTTCTTTACCTTTCATAAACTCTATAAATGCACCGAAAGGCATGATAGATTTCACGATACCATCGTAAACCTCACCTACTTCAGGCACGGCTATAATGGCCCTTATTCTTGCCAAAGCAGCATCGGTAGCTTCTTGATTATTGGCAAATACATTGACCTTACCTTTGTTATCCACCTCTTCAATAATAATGGTAGACTCGGTCTCTTTTTGTATCTCTTGAATGACCTTACCGCCTGGGCCAATTACAGCACCGATCATTTCTCTGTCTATCTCAAAAGTTACAGACCTTGGAGCATGAGGCTTGTAATCGTCTCTAGAAGCGCCCAATGTTTTATTCATCTCTTTAAGGATATGCAACCTACCTCTCTTAGCCTGTTCCAATGCTTCCTTCAAAATCTCAAAAGAAAGGCCATCTACCTTAATATCCATTTGGCAGGCTGTAATACCCTCAGATGTTCCTGTTACTTTAAAGTCCATATCGCCAAGGTGGTCTTCGTCGCCCAAGATATCAGAGAGTATTGCATACTTACCAGTTTCAGGATCAGAAATCATACCCATGGCAATACCAGAAACAGGTGCCTTTATTTTTATACCGGCGTCCATTAGCGCCAAGGAACCTGCACAAACCGTAGCCATAGAAGAAGAACCGTTAGATTCCAAAATATCTGACACCACCCTAATGGTATAAGGATTTTCACTATCTGGCGGAACTACATAAGACAATGCTCTGTGCGCTAAATTACCATGACCTACTTCTCTTCTACCTGGTCCTCTGTTCGGTCTTACCTCACCTGTAGAGAAACCCGGAAAATTATAGTGTAAGATAAATTTGTTATAGCCTTGATGCATGGCCCCGTCGATCATTTGCTCATCTAGCTTGGTACCTAAGGTTACCGAAGTGAGTGATTGGGTCTCTCCTCTGGTAAAAACAGCAGAACCGTGTGCTGCGGGCAAATAATTCACCTCTGACCAAATAGGTCTTACCTCTTCCAAATCTCTGCCATCAAGCCTCTTTTTGCTGTCTAATACTGCATTTCTAGCAGCTTTCTTTTCAGCCTTTTTCAAGTAGCGTTTTATCTTAAACTCGTCGTACTCGTGCTCTTCAGGCAAAGACTCCATAAATTCGTTTTTTATTTTTGTAAAGGACTCTTTGCGTAGAGACTTATTAGCAATGCCACTATTGGCCACATCATAAAATTTTTGGTATACTGCATCAAAAACTTTCTTTTGCAGTTCCTCGTCTTCTTCAAAGCCTGCAAATTCTCTTTTTTCTTCTTTGCCAGCCTTTTTGGCCAATTCAAGTTGCGCCTCGCACTGCAATTTTATGGCAGAATGCGCCACTTCAAGGGCACCCAACATATCATCTTCTGAGACTTCCTTCATCTCTCCCTCTACCATCATAATATTTTCTATGGTGGCCGCTACGATCAAATCTAGCTCTGCTTTTTCTTTTTGCTCAGGCGTTGGGTTCACGATGTACTCATCGCCCAATTTAATTACCCTTACTTCAGAAATAGGACCATTAAAGTTGATGTCAGAGGCCGTTAATGCTGCAGAGGCCGCCAAAGCCGCCAATGAATCGGGCAGGGCATCAGCATCGGCAGAGATTAAATATATATTGATTTGTGTCTCAAAGCCATAATCATCTGGAAATAAAGGCCTTATGGCCCTGTCTACCAATCTAGAAACCAAGATTTCGTGGTCGCTTAACCTTCCTTCTCGTTTTAAAAAGCCACCGGGTATTTTACCTGCAGCTGCAAACTTTTCTTGGTAATCAACTGAGAGGGGTAAAAAATCTATGCCTTCCTTAGGTTCTTTCATAGAAACAGCGGTGGCCAAGAGCATAGTGTTGCCCATGCGCACTACTACAGAGCCATCTGCTTGCCGGGCCAGTTTCCCTGTTTCAAGCGTAATTTCTCTTCCGTCTGCTAAGGTTATTTTTTGTTCTACTGCTTTCATAGTATTATGAATTAAAAATTTTATCTCAATACTAGAAGATGAGGATTTTGATGTGATTTTAACTATCTGTGCTCAACACGCAAAGTCTGAATTGAAGAAATGTATTTTGGATTGACAGAAATTGCCTTGCTAAAGGTTCAATGGAGAGATAGTTTTAAAAAATAATCATTGCCGCTTTCTTCTTTTAACTTCTATCATGAAAAATAGGGAATCCTGAGGGGATTCCCTATTCTGCATGGGTTTATTTTGCCAAAAATGTAACGATGGCATTAAATAAATAAAAAAATATGTGAGGGCAAATTACACTCATTACTTTCTTATGCCCAATTCTTTAATAATGCTTCTATAACGAGTAACATCCTTTTTAATAAGGTAATTTAATAGTTTTCTTCTTTTACCTACTAATTGCAATAGGCCTCTTCTCGTAGAAGTATCTTTTTTGTTTTTTTTCAAGTGCTCTGTAAGATGGTCAATTCTGTGGCTAAACAGGGCAATTTGTGCCTCTGGCGAACCCGTATCAGTGGCCGATTTGTTGAACCCGTGCTTCTCGAATATTTCCGCTTTTTTTTCTTTTTCTAGGTACATTGTAGCTAAACTAAATATATAAAACTTTTATAGTCGTATTTTTTAGACTTGCAAAGTTAGGATTTTAGAGAATGAAAACAAATAGATAACAGTAAATATCTATTTTTAAAGCTTGCCAATATGCATTTCTAAGCCGTTCTGTTCGCATTGCCTGTATTTTTATGTACAATCAGTAGTGGTTTAAAGTCCATTTGTTCGGACCTACAAACAAGCACATATCTTACTCAAATCAACAAATCCCCAAATCAACAAATAAACCATCTTTCATACGCTCTACTTTCTTGCAATTTCCTTAAGCACTTGATAGTCAACTTTCAAAATACAACCTTTTCACCCGCTCATTTACACTGGTAAAAACCTCATATGGGATTGTACCTAACCAATCGGCCACATCTTGCACAGGCAGGTTTTCTCCAAAAACTTCCACTTCGTCACCCGCCTTGGCTTCAGTTCCCGTAATGTCTATCATGGTCATGTCCATGCAAACATTGCCGATGACCGGTGCCAGTTTTCCTTTTATCCAAACCTTGCCATTTCCTTGGCTCAAACGCCTATCAAAACCATCGGCATAGCCTATGGCTATAGTGGCGAGTTGCATGTCTTGATTGGCTACCCCTGCCCTACCGTAACCAATAGTCTCTCCTTTCTTAATTTGTTTTATTTGAGAAATTGTGGTTTTTAAACTTGAAACCACGCGCAAATTGCCTTGCGCCAGCTGGTTGGGTTCTATGCCGTACAATCCAATGCCCAAACGCACCATATCTAGTTGCTGCTCAGGAAAACGTACCAAGCCTGCCGAGTTGAGCACATGCTTAATCAGTGGCTTGCCTAAGCCTTTTTCTAGTTCTTGAGTGCGGGTCTTAAAAGTCTCTAACTGCTCATTAGAAAAACTTTGATGCTTATACTCATCGGCCCCAGCCAAATGTGTCATAACCGCATTTACATGAATCAAATCCTTATTTTTTTTTAATAAGGGTAAGTTTTTTTTGATTTCATGGGGTTCAAAGCCCAAGCGCCGCATACCTGTATCTATATTTAAATGGACTCCCAACGCTTTTGGCACCTGAGGCTTTTCATTTAAAAAGGACAATAAATGAAGCAGGTACTCTTCTGAGTAGACCAAAGGCTCTAGTTCGTATGCAATCAATTGCTCAAAGGTTTCTGCTTGAGCATTCAATACTAAAATCGGAAGTGTAATTCCAGCTTCTCTGAGCCTTACGGCCTCGTCTGTATAAGCCACTGCCAAATAATCTACCCGATGGTATTGCAGCAAACGCGCTATCTCAAAAGCACTGCTACCATAGGCAAAAGCCTTTACCATCACCATTAACTTGGTATTTTCATTTAGCAAACTTTTATAAAAATTTAGATTGTGCGTAAGGGCCTCTAGATTGATTTCAAGGCGGGTACCGTGTAATTTTTCCTGTAAGGTATTTACAATTTTCTCGAAGCGAAATTTCCTTGCACCTTTTAGTAGTACAATTTCTTTTTCAAAAAGCTTATCCTGTTTCTGTTTGGCTAGCAAAGCCTCGGCGGTAGAAAAAAATGCCTTTTGCTCTACTTTAAATACAGCTTGCTGTTTGCTTATGGCCTCTCCCACACCAACCAATCGCTGTATCTTATGCTGCTCTAAAAGTTGGCTCACCCTGCTGTAAAGCTCGGTTTCATCTTCGCCACTTTCAAGCAAATCTGACAAGACCACCGTTTTTTCCTTGGTGTGCTTTTGTTGCTCCAAAAAATCGAGTGCCACACCTAAGCCCGCCAAATCGTTGTTGTAGGTATCATCAATCAAAAGACATTGATTTATTCCTTTTTTAAGTTCGAGGCGCATGTGTATGCCATGCAAATTTTTCATACGCTCGTTGATCGCTTTTCCCGATAACTGCAAATACACCATTACTGCCACGCAACTTGCAGCGTTTTCAATGGAAGCACGATCGGTAAAAGGCACTTCAAATCGTATAATGCGCCTGTTGTACACGCAACTGATTTCAGTGTTTTTCAGTGTTTGCCCTGTTACATCAAAGCGCATAGTAGTTTTTTGCCCAAAAGCCCAAGGTATTTTCTCACATTCAAACTTATCTAAAAGTGCGGTGGGAATCTCAGCGTGTAAAGGATACATCAAAACGCTTACTTCTGAGAAAAGCTTAAGTTTCTCTGCTATTTTCTCTTCTCTGTTTGCGAATCCCTTGTCGTGCGCACTGCCAATGTTGGTTAGCACGCCTATTGTGGGTCGAATGATTTTTTGGAGGTTTTGCATTTCATTTGTAGTAGAAATGCCCGCTTCAAAAATACCTAATTGATGCCTGGCCTCCATGCCCCAAACCGAGAGCGGTACCCCAATTTGCGAGTTATAACTGCCCGGGCTTTTTATAATAGAATAATTGGGCGACAGCAGTTGGTAAAGCCATTCTTTTACAATGGTTTTTCCATTACTGCCCGTTACACCGATTACAGGATAGTCGAATTGCCGTCGATGTTTACTTACCAATTCTTGTAATACAGCCACCGTATTTTCAGCACGATAAAAATTAGCTTCTGCCCATTGTCCTTTAGGTAATTCCTGCACTACAAAATCTCTAACTCCTTTCTCATAAAGTTCCTTTATAAAACTATGGCCATCCCGCTTTTCTCCTTTTATTGCAAAAAAAACACTCGCCTTTGGATTGATCAACCTGCGACTGTCTGTCAATAAAAATTGCTTTGTAAGCAAAGTGCTTATCTGTTCTCTTGAAAGTGAAACACTCATTTTATCCATCTATTTTTTTGCATTTGAGCAATACCTTTTGGTCATTGTGCAAAGTAGTGGCAAAAATATACACCTCGCCACCTTCTTTCAATCCTGTTTTTTTCCTGATAGCCGCCACATTTAAAGGAAAATTGCGGACGGTTATATTGGCCTTGCTTTCTGTTAAGTGCTTTTTTAAATCTTTTTTATTGAGTGAAAATACAGATTCTACATGAAAGGCCCTGCCGTAAAAACCAGAAATCAGTCGATCAGAAGTGTACAGGTGGCTATTCGCATGCAACTTGTAAAGATTCAGTTTGCCCGCGTAGGCATTCTGCAAAGCGGCTTTGAGCAAGGCCGGGTGCGGCTCGTACAAGAATTTTAAGGGCAGATGCAAATCCACAGCAGTCCGCAATCTATCAAAAGGCGAAGAAAAAGTAGAAACCCCCTTGCCATAAAGCATGGCTGCTGTGATCTGCGCTTGCTGATCTTGGTATTTGTGTAAGGTAAAAAGTAATTCTTTTACTTCATTTTGTACACTCACCACCCAAACATGGCGCACTTTCTTTAGCTGTTTAATTGCCTGCGGAACATCTAACATTGGCGAAGTCTTGATCAGTACCTCATCGGCTTTCTCAAAAAATAAATCAAGGTATTGTAATACATTGGGCTGATAATCTTCTAATAGTACTACCTTGCGGTTCCCTGCATCTCTTCTCGCTGGATCTAGGTAAACCAAATCGTATTTTTCTCGGCTATTTTGCAAAATATCAAGGCCGTTTCCTTGGCAAACCTCTAAATTTTCAATACCCAACACCTCTTTGTTGAGAGCTACGGTTTCTGCCAGTTCTGCCATTTGCTCGCAATAAGTCACTTTTTTAAAATTTTTGGTAAAACGAGCAGCATCCACCCCAAAACCACCTGTTATATCGATCATCCTTTCGCCCTTAAACAAGCTGGCCTTAAACATTGCCGTAGCCTCAGATGAACTTTGCTCTATAGAAACCCTTGCCGGAAATACTATTTTTTTTGTGCCGTACCAAGTGGGTAGTTTTTTTTTGGCTTTTTGCCTTGCTTCGATTTGCCTTGCGCACCAGATAACATCTACTTTCGGGTACTGCTTTTTTTTCAAAAGCAATTGGGTAACATCATCGTTTTCATGCTCATAAACAAACTGCCAATTAGCCTCGGTCATGTTTTTTTCTTTTTCTGCCCCTTGCAATCAATTAGATTTGCAATCTTATCAAACTATATTATTTTTCAAATTATTAGTTTTTAATAAAAACTCTTACCAAACAGTTAAGCAAATTTGCAAAGCAGCAAAAAATCTATTTCAAAAAAAGAAGCCTTACAAAAATTGGCCTCTTATTGCGCCTACCAAGACAGGTGCCTACAAGAAGTACAACAGAAGTTAAGGGAATATGACCTTGTCCAAGAAGAAATGGACTGGGTTGTAGAATCACTGATTGCTGAAAAGTTTTTAGACGAACAGCGATTTGCAAGTACCTTCTGCAGAAGCAAATTCAACCATAAAAAATGGGGCAGAAATAAAATCAGGTATGCCCTTAAGGGTAAAGGCATAGAAGAAAAGCTCATTGCAAAAGGCCTTTTAGAGATCAATGAGCAAGCTTATTGCGAAACGTTATCTGATTTATTAGAAAAGAAAAAGAAAACTATTAAGGATAAAGAACCTTTTAAAGTAAAAAAAAAGTTATATGCATACGCTGTGGGCAAGGGATTTGAAGCAGAGTTGGTACGTAGCACAATTACACAACTCATATAAGCGAAACATGAAATTTACTTATTACAGCAGCGTATAATTATTCATTAGACAATTTTTATTTTTTATATATCCTATGAAGAAGAAGTTCTTTCTACTCATTATTTTTTTAACGATAGGATACTTTTCTCGAGCACAGCGCCTACCACACATAGACAGTGTGGATATTTTATTGACCAACATGGCCATACAAATTGAGTGTACCTCAGGCGTAAATGATTTGTATAACTTCAAGTTTGATCGGGCTGCCAGCCAATTTAGATGGATCCAGCGAAATTACCCTGAACATCCTCTACCCTATTTTTTACTTGGACTGATAGAGTGGTGGAAAATTGCACCGAACATAGAAAAGAACACCCAATACGATGAGCGTTTTTTTCAATTAATGGACTCTGCCATCTACTTTGCAGAAGAGATGTTTGACACCAATGAAAATAATGCCGAAGCCCCATTTTTTTTAGCGGGCGCTTATGGTTTCATAGGTAGGTTGCACTCAGAACGGAATAACTGGACCAGGGCTGCCTTTGCAGGAAAAAAAGCATTAAAGTTTCTAGAATATAGCAAAGAACATACAGACCTAAGCCCTGAGATTTTGTTTGGAGACGGGCTATACAACTACTACTCAGTGTGGATTCCTGAAAATTACCCCATGCTAAAGCCTATTATGCTGCTTTTTGAAAAAGGTGATAAAGAATTGGGCATACAACAGTTAGAAACTGTAGTAAAAGAGGCTTTTTACACCAAGGTAGAGGCCCAATATTTTTTGATGCGCATTTATTCTTTGGAAGAAAGCAAGCCACTAAAGGCTTTGCCCATTGCCAGTTATCTCTATCAAACCTATCCTGACAACCCCTACTTTCATCGCTATTATGCGCGCTTACTCTATAGTTTAGGCAGGTACGCAGAGCTCAAAACTGTGGCACAAGACATTCTCGATAAAATTGATGCAGGCCAAATAGGATATGAAGAAATAAGCGGAAGGTACGCCAGCTTTTATTTGGCCACTATCTACCGTGTGCAATACCGAGATGAAGAAATGGCAAGTACCTACTACGAAAAAGCCATTGCCTTTTCAGAAGCTATTGAAGCTTATGAGTCGGGCTATTACTTACATGCATTGTCTAATCTAGGCCAAATTGCTGCTAATGATGAGAATATGGACTTGGCAATGAGGTATTACGATAAGATTCTGGAACACGCTTCTCGCAAACACAGTACCCACAAAGAAGCGCGCAGCTTTAGAAAGGAATATAGAAGATATAAACGGCAGAATGGATAAGCAAGTCTTATTTATTTGAATGCCTGATATTTTAAATTTCCTACTTCGGTAGCCTTAATCTAGATTTCTATCTCTTTAAATGTGAGATAAACTTTATTTGCAACATAACCTAAACTCACGCAAATGAAGCCAATCGATTCTAACAAGAGAAGAAATTTTTTGAAACAATCCTCCATTTTGGCAGCAGGTACTTTAGTATCAGGCAATTCTTTTATGGCTGCTGCAAACACTTATGCACCATTGCAAAAAGCCGCGAACCGCAAGACACCTTCTAATCCGCTACCCAAATGGAAAGGTTTTAACCTACTCGACTTTTTTTCTCATAACCCTAATAATGCTAGAACACCCACTCCTGAAGAATACTTTGAATGGATGGCTGATTGGGGCTTTGATTTTGTGAGAATCCCTATGGCTTACCCTTACTATTTAAAATTTGATCGCAGTGAGGATATCAGTATAAAAAGAATTCGCAAGATAGACCGCAAGCAAACTGATAAAATAGAGCAGTTGGTTTACAATGCGCATAAATACGGTTTGCACGTAAGCCTAAACCTACACCGAGCACCAGGATTTTGCGTAAATGCAGGTTTTCATGAGCCTTATAATCTGTGGCAGGATGAAGCAGCTTTAGAAGATTTTCTCTACCATTGGAAGTTTTGGGCAAAGCGATTTAAAAATACTTCTCAAGAAAAAATCAGTTTTGACTTGCTCAATGAACCTTGTACCCGAGAGGACATGAACGATCAGCATTCTAAAAGAGGACCCATTCCTGGAGAAAAATATCGAAACTTGGTAAAAGCTGCTGTTGAGGTTATTAGAGGTCAAAATCCCGATCACCTTATTATTGCAGATGGCAACAATGTAGGCCGCGATGTAATACCCGAAATTACAGATTTAGACGTAGGCCAAAGTTGCCGTGGTTACTATCCTTCTATTATTTCGCATTATAAGGCATCGTGGGTTTTTAAAGATACTGAAAACTTGCCTAAACCCAAGTGGCCGGGTCAAGTTGGCGATGCGTATTTGAGTAGAGAAATGTTGGAAGAATTCTATAAGCCTTGGATCGATTTGGTGAAACAAGGCGTAGGTGTGCACTGTGGCGAATGTGGTTGTTACAATGAAACGCCCCATGAGGTTTTTTTGGCTTGGTTTAGCGATGTGCTAGACATTCTTAGTAGCAATGGCATTGGCTTCGCCCTATGGGAGTTTAGCGGCAGTTTTGGGCTACTAAACTCAGGTAGAAAAGATGCGGATTACGAAGATTGGTACGGCCAAAAGCTAGATCGCAAACTACTCAATTTGCTGATGAAGGTTTAGAATAATTTGGGGTTGAATTGAAAATCCTACGATAGTCTCGTTCGACATTACAAATGTTGAACAGCTTATATCGAACAGACTAATTTTACCACAAATATGCTCTTTGGGATTTTCTAACCACCGCCTAACGCGCTGTTCGAGGTTTTTTAACCTATGCTGTTCGAGGTTTCCTAACCTAGAACCGACTATCGTAGGACCTCTGATCCTAGTACAATTAAAAAAGCCCAAGAACTGAATTGCTCCTTGGGCTTTTTTATTTTCGAAAGAGAAAGCCTTATTCCATCACTTTAATATCTACGTGGCGAACGGTGCCTTCTCCCGGTTCTGCCTTACGCACATCTAGTTTAAGACTAATTCGCTCAGAAGCAATGCCCTGTTCCGCAAAGTAGTCTTTGATCATTTTTTCTCTTTCTTTTACATCAAAGGCAACTTCCTCATTGGTTTTGGCCATAAAAGCGATATTTACCTCCGTATCTTTTTCTAACTTAGCTACCATTCCTTCTAGCCATGCTTCGTGCTCCTCGGTAAATCCTTTGGCTTCTTTGGTGAACATAACGTCGATCAAACCTTGAGGGGCATAATCAAAAGTTTGGGCTTCTTCAACTTCCTTTACCACTACATTAGTAGTTAATTTTACACTTTCTTCAACTTGCTCAATTTTTGGAGCAATAGAAGCTGAACTGTGGCCATGGTCATCTACAGAAATATGAGGAGCAATAATGAGAGAAACGATAGACATCAACTTTATCAAGATATTCATAGAAGGGCCTGAGGTATCTTTGAAAGGATCACCTACTGTATCACCAGTAACAGAGGCTTTGTGTGCATCTGAGCCTTTGTACTCCACTTTTCCATTGATTTCCACACCTTTTTCAAATGACTTTTTGGCATTGTCCCAAGCACCACCAGCATTATTCTGGAACATTCCCATTAATACACCTGAAACCGTTACACCTGCCAATAAGCCACCCAATACTTCTGGGCCAAAAGCAAAACCTATTATAAGGGGCACGTTTAAAGCGATCAAACCCGGAGCAATCATTTCGCGGATCGATGCTTGCGTAGAAATCTCCACGCACTTGTCATACTCAGGCTCAGCCTTATACTCCATAATTCCTGGAATTTCTTTGAACTGTCTCCGAACCTCTTCTACCATGGCCATGGCTGCACGACCAACGGCTGCAATCGCTAATGAAGAGAAGATGAAAGGAATCATGCCTCCCACGAAAAGACCTGCCAATACATCTGCTTTGTAAATATCTATGGAATCGATACCTGCTAAGCCTACAAATGCAGCAAATAAAGCCAGTGCGGTTAAGGCAGCAGAAGCAATGGCAAAACCTTTACCTGTTGCTGCTGTAGTATTTCCTACTGCGTCTAGTATATCTGTCCTTCCTCTTACTTCTTCTGGCAAGCCAGACATTTCGGCAATACCACCGGCATTATCTGCAATAGGACCAAAAGCATCAATAGCCAACTGCATGGCTGTAGTGGCCATCATACCGGCCGCAGCAATAGCTACTCCATACAAACCTGCAAACTCATAAGATCCATAGATACCGCCTGCTAAAACAATGATCGGTAATACTGTAGATTCCATACCTACCGATAAACCTCCAATAATGTTTGTTGCATGGCCTGTTGATGATTGTTTTACAATAGAACTTACAGGTCTTTTGCCCATAGCGGTATAAAACTCTGTAATGATACTCATGAGCGCACCTACTACCAAGCCAAGTATAATTGCGTAGAATACATCCATTGAGGTAAAATCAACCCCTCTGATATTCATTTGATCAGGGAGCAGAAAATCAACCACAAAGAAAGAAACGAGAGCCGTTAAAATAATAGAACTCCAGTTGCCTAAGTTAAGTGCTTTTTGTACATCGCCTTGCTCATCTTTTACTTTTACAAACCAAGTACCTACTATAGAAAAGATAATACCGATACCTGCAATTACCATAGGCAGCAATATAGGAGCAATTCCTCCAAAGTTATCTGCTGATTCAATTTCCCTACCTAGTACCATGGTAGCTAAAACGGTAGCTACATAAGAACCAAAAAGGTCGGCGCCCATACCAGCAACGTCACCTACGTTATCACCTACGTTATCGGCAATGGTGGCGGGGTTTCTAGGATCATCCTCAGGGATACCCGCTTCTACCTTACCCACAAGGTCGGCACCTACGTCAGCGGCTTTGGTATAGATACCACCACCCACGCGGGCAAATAAAGCGATAGACTCAGCACCCAAAGAAAAACCGGCCAATACTTCTAGAGCTTTTTCCATCTCCACACCATTTACATCGCCGCCAACACTTACCACATAAATGTAATAGAAAAGGATAAATAGAGAGCCTAAGCCAATAACAGCTAGACCTGCTACACCTAGTCCCATAACTGAACCACCTGCAAAAGATACTTTAAGCGCTTGCGCCAAGCTTGTTCTGGCTGCTTGTGTGGTCCTTACATTCGCTTTGGTAGCGATGTTCATTCCTATGTAACCTGCAAAAGCAGAAAAGACAGCACCAATTATAAAAGATATCGCGATAACTGGACTTGAGGTCTCTACCAAGGTACCTGACCATGCAAGCAATATACTTGTAATGATTGCGAAATAGGTAAGTACTTTCCATTCTGCTTTTAGAAATGCCATGGCCCCATCCGCTATATAGTCGGCCAATTTACGCATTTTCTCATCGCCTGCATCTTGCTTGTTTACCCAAGCACTTTTAACAATTACATAGAGAATTGCCACTAGGCCAAAGGCAGGAATGGCAAAAAGATAACTTAGATTTTCCATCGTAAAGATTTATTGATTGCGGTGTTCGATTAGTTTTAAAACGTTCCCAAAATTTTTTCAAGGCTGCAAAACTAGATAATTGAGCCAAAAAATGAAAGAAAGCGCTTTGCATATCAGAGGTTTATATTAAAATCTAAATTGCTAGCGAAAACGCTCAAGTTGAAAGCGCTACATGTATAGAAAGATTTTTTATAAAAAGAAAAAGCCCCCTATTGGGAGCTTTGGCCATTATAGCTTGATCAATTTGCTAGATTGTGCCTGTTGGTCGCGGTAACGATCACAGCACTCATAATAAATTTGCTTTGCTCTTACCTCATCTTGCCAACCTTCTACGGCTACTTTTTTCTCTTCCAAATCTTTATAAACCATAAAAAAATGCTCAATCTCCTTCATTAAGTGTGGGTTTACTTCTTTAAGTGAAGTGAGTTTATTCCAGATTGGATCAGTAACTGGCACACATAATATTTTTTCATCCTGCCCTTTTTCATCTGCCATGTTAAATACACCAATTGGGCGAACATTAATGATACAACCTGGAAAAGTAGGCTCAGATACCAGTACCAATACGTCAAGTGGGTCACCGTCTAGCGCCAATGTTTCAGGGATAAAGCCATAATCGCTAGGGTAATGCATAGAAGAAAAAATCATACGATCGTAGCGGATCATCCTTTTTTCGGGATCGTATTCGTACTTATTTCTACTGCCTTTGGGGATTTCTATGAGTACATCAAAATTGAGGTCGCTTGTTTTTGCCATAATCAAATTATATTAAGGGATTCTACATGCCCTCGAAGTTAAGAAGTATATGTGGACGGGGAAATAATAAATGTTAATACTAAAAAGAAAATTTCATCCACAAATCTCATCCTCTATCCTCCAGGCTTCCTGTTCCAAAGCTCCCATAGGATAACCTGGTTTAATACATTCAGCAATGTATTGCTCCAAAAAAGCTTCTATACTCCCAAATCTTTCATATTGCATTGTATGAACCAGTTCATGCACTATTAGTTTTCTATCAAGCCAATGCTCACTTTTAATTAAAATACCATATCTGTAGGAAGCGCCAATAGTAGAACTGTTGAGCAAACGAATATCATCCAACACATTTTTAAGTTTCGGGTCAGAAGGTATTGGAATGGCATCGACTTTAAACAGCCTTACTTTTTCATTTTTTTTAACGCCTACTTGGTAGGCATCAATTTTTAAATCTGTCGTGAGTCCAATTCCCTTTTCAAGAATAAATTGCTCTTGGTCGTAAACCCACTGTACAGCTACCTTAAATAATTCTCTATAGTTTTTAGGAAGTTCGATCATTACTAAAAAACCAAATTAAAAGTAGTACCTTCCCCAGGGCTGGAGTTGGCTGTAATGGTTCCTTTGTGCTTGCGCATGATCTGCCTAGACAAACTTAAGCCTATACCAGAACCGGTTCTTTTGGTGGTAAAGAAAGGAATAAAAATGCGATCGAGCGCGTCTTTGTCTATACCAGGTCCGTTATCGTTTACTGAAATTACAGGCCTATTGTTGTTGTTTTGATAAGCCGTAAGAGAAATGACCTTACCCCTATTTTCTTCTTCGCTCATTTCTTGTAAGGCCTGTACCGCATTTTTTACCATATTGATCAAAACCTGCTCAATAAGCTCTTGATCGGCGGTTACAATCAAAGATTCAGGCTCTAACTTGGTGTTAAACTTTATATTAGAAGATTTAAATTCATGGTTCATCAATATTTGAATATGGTTGAACATCTCGGCCACTTTAACGTGGCTTAGGTTGGGTTCGGGCATGTGTGTCAAATTTCTAAAGTCGCTCACAAAACGGATGAGCGCCTCACTGCGCCTTTTTATGGTATCTACCGCCATACCTATATCTTCTAACTCATCTTTACTCACCGCTCTATCCTCACTTTTAATGTAATCGACCTCGCTGTGCACCGTATTTGCCAAAGAAGAAATGGGCGTTACTGAATTCATAATCTCATGGGTAAGTACACGAATAAGGTTCTGCCAAGCTTCCATTTCTTTCTCTTCGAGCTCGCTTTGGATGTTTTGCACAGTTACCAGCTTAAACTCCTCCCCTTTTAGGTAAAGCTCTATGGCATAAATGGCCAATTGCACAATTTCTCCTTTATCTCTGACCCTTACCAAAGCCTTGGAGCCTGTTCTTAACTGATGCAGGTGCTCTACCAACTCAGGACTAAAACTCTCTAATTTAGAAATATTTCTGAGGCGGTTTACTTTAAACAGGCGCTTAGCAGCCGTATTTATAATTTGTACATCGCCTTTTTTATCGAAAGACAAAATGCCGATGCCAATATGATGGATGATGTTTTTGAGGTATTGATACTCAGCCTCTTTTTCGTTGCGAATGTTTTTGAAATTTTGAATCACCTTATTAAACTCATTATTGAGTTGATCAAAAGTACCTCCCCTGCCCGAAAGCTGATAAGATTGTGAAAAATCATCGTATCGGATAGAGCTCAAAAACTCTATGACCTCTCTGTTGGTATTCTCTAACAGATTGACCATTGCCGCCACTTGGTAAACTACCAAGCCCGCCACAAAGGCTACCGTTACAAAATACGTTTGAGAAAAAATAAGGTAAACCAATACCGAGATAGTAAGCGTGAGCAGTACTACCCGAGAAATTACCCTTAACCTAAAATCCTTAAAGCCCATGCTTTTCCAACCTTCTATAGAGTGATGCCCTGGTTAACCCGAGCGATTTTGCAGCCTTTGAAATATTGCCTGCATTTTTACTTATGGCCTTTTGAATCATCATTTTCTCTACAGTATCCAAGTCGTACTCAGAAAAATCTATTTCTGTTTCTTCGTTCTTTTCTACCAAGAATAAAAAGTCTGATGGTTGCAAGAGGTCATCTTCGCTCATGATTACCGCTCGTTCAATAGCATGTTGCAGCTCTCTTATATTACCTGGCCAGTGGTATTTCTCAAATTTTTTGAGGGTACTTGAGGCCAGTCTTTTTTGTGGTTTTCTGTATTTTTTGCAGTACATATCAATAAAATGTGCCGATAGTGGTGCCAAGTCCGGCCCTCTATCGCGCAAAGGCGGTAGGTGTATCTCTACCGTATTGATCCTGTACAACAAATCTTGTCTAAATTCATTTTTGTCTACCATTTCGTAAACGGGCATGTTGGTAGCACAAACCAATCTAATATCAATAGGGATTACTTTATTTGCTCCAACACGGGTAATTTCCCTTCTTTGTATCACTGTAAGCAGTTTGGCCTGCAAAGCTGGGGATAAGTTGCCGATTTCATCTAAAAACAGCGTGCCGTTGTTAGCAATTTCAAAACGGCCTGCTCGATCATCTTTGGCATCGGTAAAGGCGCCCTTCTTATGCCCGAAGAGCTCACTCTCAAAAAGGCTTTCCGTAATGGTGCCCATATCTACGCTTATAAACACACTCTCTTTGCGCAAAGATTTTTTATGAATGGCGCGGGCAATTACCTCTTTTCCCGTTCCGTTTTCGCCCAATATTAAAATATTGGCATCGGTTTCGGCTACTTTTTCTATGATTTCAAAAACCCGCATCATAGGTTCGCTGGTACCAATGATCTCGCTAAAAGACTCGTCTTTATTGATTGCTGAGGTAAGATTGGTCTTTTCTTGTCGCAGCGTGTTTACCTCATTTTTAGCCTGTTTTAATTTTACCGCCGTGGTAAGTGTGGCAATCAGTTTTTCGTTTTGCCAAGGTTTTAGAACAAAATCCGTTGCTCCTGCCCTGAGCGCTTTTACGGCCATTTCCACATCGCCAAATGCCGTAATGAGCACCACTACAGCGTCAGGATCGATTTCCATGATCTGTTCTAGCCAATGAAACCCCTCTTTACCGCTCGTAATGTCTTTGCTAAAGTTCATGTCTAGCAAAATCACATCATAAGAGTCGTTGTTGAGCAAAAAGGGTATCTTTTTGGGATTGCTCTCTATCTGAACCAAATCGGCATGTTTTTTTAGTAGCAGTTTAGCCGCTAATAAAACATCCTCGTTATCATCTATAACCAATAATTTTCCTAAAGGCTTACCCATCTTTATTGCAAGTCAATGAATTTAAAAATTGAATCGTTCTGCACTTTTAACAAAAGTATTAGCAATTAATGCTCTTTTGTATTTTCACTAAATTAAGCATTGTAATTTTTTTTAGAAACAGTTTTATGTAAATGGTATTTGTATGTTTTTATCCCTAGATTTAAACATTTCAATAAAAAGCCCTCCAAAGGGCCAATTACCAGATACATAGAACAAGACGATAACAATACTTCGGAACAGCTTAGTCTTTAATTAGTTTATTCACAAGCTTATTCATTTACAATTTTTTTAACATGAGGATCAAGCATGTATTTTTTTTGATTTGCATTATGCAAATTTGGGTTTCTTGTAAAAAGGAAGAAGGGGCGGGCAATGAAGAGTCCACTGAACAAAGCAGTGCTGCATTAAGTGCCTTAGAAAAGGAAATGCTCGTATTGCAAGACAGCATCATTTCTTACAGAGAAAAAGCCTTTGCTTTAGAAGAAGAGAAAATCAACTCTACCGCTGCTTTGATAGATGAGGTAGAAAATGTAGTGTCGGGTTACAATGCTGCGACCCTCAATGCTATACAAGATGCTTTAGAAAAAATGCAATCTCTGCGTTACGACAAAAAAAGCCTAGGAAACGAATCTGTAATGTTGGCTTATGATGCTGCCTGCGATGAGCTTTTGTCGCACCTTAATACACTGGCTAGAGAAACCGAGGAGTTCAACAAATATGTGAGGGCCAACCTATTGATCAGTGATATTATTGAAGCCAACAACCAAGATCTTTTTGTAAGAAAAGACTACAATAATTATGTAAAAGAATACAATGAGAAGCTCAGAGACCACAACAATGAGCTAGAAAGCATTGATAACCCACAAATCTCCGAAGAAAAATACCCACTTTTTTACGGGGAACCTACAAGCTGAAACTTTACTACCTTTTTCTTTCAACTTTTTAAAATAGAACAATGAGCGCTCGCCTAAGCTTTTTTGCTTTCATTTATTTGCTTATTAATTTTTCCGATGCCTTGGCGCAAACCTATCCGCTTGGCCTTACCCCCTCCTCACTAAAATGGCGACAGATCAACAACGAGGAAATGCAAGTGGTTTACCCCATAGGGGTTGAAGACCAAGCGCAAAAAGTGGCCAATCTCATCCACTATCTCAAAAATAACAACCTCACCTCTATAGGCGAAAAAACTGAAAAAGTAACGTTTATCTTACAAAACCAAACCATTACGCCCAATGGTTTTGTGGCCCTTTCCCCATTTAGGTCAGAGCTTTTCCTTACTCCGCCGCAATTTAACTTTTTAGGCGCCGGTGACTGGCTAGACATCCTTACCATACACGAGTACAGGCATGTTTTGCAGACCACCAATGCTAAAAAAGGCTTAACCGGCTTCGCTAGTTTTTTATTGGGCGAAAATACCTTGGCGGCCATGCGCAGGATAGCCTTGCCCAGATGGTACCTAGAAGGCGATGCGGTTGGGGTTGAAACTGCGTTGACCCAATCGGGAAGAGGGCGTCTCCCTCATTTTGATATGGAATACAAAGCCATGCGACTCGAAGGCATGAAACACAACTACGAAAAGGCCTCTGCTTTTTCGCTCAAAGATTACGTACCAGACCATTACAACTTAGGCTATTACATGACCACTTGGGCACGTGATAACTACGGAGAAGATATTTGGCAAAAATCTTTGGGAGAGGCCGTGCGGTACAATGCCCCTTACCCACTTTCAACTGCGCTAAAGAAGTTTACGGACCATCGCACACCTTCTATGTACAGGGCCACAATGGCTTCGCTAGACAGTACTTGGGAGGTACAAGATGCTGAAATAAAACCCAACGAATACG
>CAKZMZ010000066.1 GCA_937129345.1 uncultured Thalassovita sp.
ACAAAGTTTTTACTTTCGTTTCTTCCTCCATCTACCCGAATGGCAATGCCTTGGTTGCTACCTTCTATCCTTAATGGGTAAGCACCATAATTTGTATCGTTGCCATTTACATTGGCATCTATGGTTACCTGACCATTTAAATTGCTTCTTTCGTTAACAGTAAGTTGCTCGTTGAGCTCAGAGGCACCTTCAACTGATAAACTTCCAGATAAATTGGTGGCAGCGCCATTCTCTACATTTAATTGATTATTGAGTGTGGTCGGGCCATCCACCTCTAAATTACCTGTGGCGGTAATATTCCTGTGTGCGGCATAAGGCACATAATACAAAGGTTGTAAGCTCAGTTCTGAAAATTCTCCAGTCTCATCTTCATCTAACAGAATCTCTACTCTAAGGTTTTTGGGCGTGCCGTCCCAATCTATATCAGAAAAATTACCTGTGCTATTGCCAGTAGGCGTACCTGTGCCAATGACCACATTGATCATACCAAAAGCATCGGTAGTAGTAGCTTGTTCTTCTTGGTAAACAACTTGCTCAGGCTCGTTAAGTATGGAGAAACGAATGGTCAAACTTGCTTCGCTAATAGCACTGCCTTCTATGTCTACCCCAGGAATCTCAAATGGGTTTTCAGTATCTGAAAGCATAGCCTGGTAACTGATGCCCTGTGTTTGCGCCCATGCCCAATTAGCCACCAAAAGCAATACGGAGAGTAAAATGTTTTTCTTCATCGTTCATTTATCTTCTGTTAAAATTGGATGTAGTTAGTAATAATGAGTCTATATTATTTGGTAATTCGTCTTTATGTATAATAACTCAAGCCCGAAGTTGATAATGCAAGCGAAGACGCTTGCATTAGATATGACACTTTTTTGGCGATTCTTTCAAGTGACATCTTTAATTTAGTTAAGTCTACATCAAATCTTTTATCGAGAAAAACCGATTAAAAAGCCAAAGCCCACTTGATGCGTAATTAGCCGTAGTTGTTCATTGCCATCGTCATTTCCACTGAATATGGGCAGGCTCATTCCGCCCATGTACTGCGCGTAAACGGCAATGTCTTCTGAAAAAGCATAGTTAATGCCCAAGCCTCCGCGCGCAAAAAAGTAAGGTGTGTCAAACTGCTCTACTCCTGAAAGATCATAAAGGGTTTCATTGATCTGCTGTTGGCCATTGATCATAAGCTCACCTGAAAATGTACCTTTTAGATACACAAAAAGCCCTTGCCTATCTTTTACAAAGCCATTGCCTTTGCTAAAAAAATCTGTTAAATGGAGTATGTCGTATTCCACTCCTGCATTTAAGGCAAGATAAGACAAATCCCATTGGTAAAAATATCCTGGACTACTACCGGAAGCACCATAGCGGTTAAACTGCAAACTCGGAGAGATTTTAAATTTACTTTGCCAAACAGGGATTTTATAGCCTGCTTCTAAGTAGTAATTGTTATCTGCTTGTAAGTTGTCTAATCTTTCCCCTTGGGAGTTTTTATAATTGAAAATAGTATTTGTGTTACCAAAACCAAAGTAAAGTTGCTGCGCACTCGCAAGAAAAGCAATACAAGAAAAAAATGTAAAGCTCAATAAAAGTTTAGCCATGGCTATTGCTTTAGTATTTTATGAAGAAAAGTGCGGTAGTTTGTTTTGACTTTTACTAGGTAAGTACCCTTTGAGAGTTTGCTGGTAGGAGTTGCTATTTGTTGGGCATTGTTAAAGCTTTTTACTAAAGCTTGTTTGCCAGTAATGTGATAAATGGAAAGTTCTATCTCTCGGGCCTCTTTCGGTAGTAAGATATTTAGGATATGGGTTGTTGGGTTTGGAAAAACTTCTATTTGCTCCTGCAGCATTTCCTGTTTTTTACTAGTTGAAACACCCTGCAAAAAACCCTGACTCAGCACCAACTGATTGCTTGTAAATTTCCCTACTGCACCTTGCTGCCCAACCACTTGCTGCAGGTGGTATCGTTTATTTGCAATATTTACACTATAAGAATGGCCACTCAGTGCAGTGGTTTCTTTCAAGACGGAAACTTTTTGCCCTAAACAAAAAAGTGGTAAACACAGAAATAATAGCGTCAGTTGGCGCATCTAGATAAAATTGCGGTAAAAAAAGTCAAAGGATTTTGTATGGCATGTGTTGTTATTCGTTACGGTGTTTTGGTTATATGGTTTTGCAGATCCGAAAAAAAGTGTTTGTAGAACTTGTTAAAGTTCAAAACTTAGAGGTGATGCTGGTCAAACTCTTTCTGAAACTTATTAAAGTTATTGAAATTTTCTGGTTTAGAGAAAAAAGAAACCCTTTGATGCAACATCAAAGGGTTTTGTTTTTTGTAAGTGTTCTCTGCTTAAAAGAATTTTGTTTCGCCTGGTACGGCAGGTTGTTTGCCCGGCCAGTCAAATCCCATTTCAAAAGCAGTGGCAATGGCCTCGTTACTTGGACTCAACACCTCATCTGAATTGAGTGCTTCTTCCCATGTTACAGACTGCCCTGTATAAGCCACCATTCTGCCCATAAGCGCCAGCATGGTGCTATGTGCCATCCATTCGCCATCGTTCATAGGTTTGCCCGCTCTTATAGAAGCAAATAGCTCATCGTGCTCTTGTTGGTACATGTCGTTGCCATCTTCACGGTAGCGCCATTTGTTTCCATCCGCTACAATTTCATGCTTTCTCCTGATACAGTCTACCAAGCAAGTGCCTTTGGTACCTGCAATATCTACTGCATAGCTATTGGCACAATCCTTTTGCTGCCTGCTAAAGTGAAAGCCTTTGGCTCCATCATCATACTCATACACAATAGCAAAGTGATCGTACACATTGCCATATTTTTCATCTATTCTTTTCTGTCTGCCTCCTGTGCCTACGGCTCTAACAGGCAGCCTATCACCCAATGCCCAAGACATCATGTCTATGCTATGCACGGCTTGTTCTGCAATATGGTCACCAGATAGCCAATTGTAATACAACCAGTTTCTGAGTTTGTATTGCATTTCGTTCCAATCAGATTTTCTATCCCTAAACCACAATTCACCGGTGTTATAGGTATTGTATACGGTCATTACATCGCCAATTTCTCCATCTAGCACCCTACCAAAGGTCTCTCTTTTTGGAGAGTGGTACCTCCAACAAAAACCTGACACCAATGAAAGGCTCTTGTCTTTGGCTTTCTTAGCGGCATCTAATACTTTTCTTACGCCCGGTGCATCAACAGCCATGGGTTTTTCACAAAAAACATGTTTGCCACTTTCTATTGCAAGAGTAAGGTGATCAGGCCTAAAAACTGGTGGAGTAGCCAACAAAACCACATCCACATCACTTTCGATCAATTTCTTATATCCATCAAAACCTATGAATTGATGTTCGGGATCTGCTTGTACCTTATCGCCATGAAGTTTTTTAAGGTTTTCAAGCGAGGTCTGCATTCTATCTGGAAAGATATCTGCTACTGCAGTAAGTACCACATTGTCATCAGCATTAAGTGCTTGGTTGGCAGCACCCGTTCCACGACCACCACAGCCAACAAGACCAACTTTTAAGGTATCACTGTTCTTGGCAAAACTATTTTGAGGCATCCCTATATTAAATGCCAAGGTACCACCCAAAGCAGCAGCACCTGTAGATTTAATAAATTCTCTTCTAGATTTTTCCATATTTACTTTTATAATAGAGGTTACTTGAATTAATAAGTTTGAAATTAAGCTTATTTTAATCGAAATAAAAATGAAATGGGCTGGGCATAGACTTTACTTATGCCAGTTGGGTTTCTCTTTCGATCATTTGCCTTGCCTTTTCTTTTACCACTTCTCTTATAGGTTCTTGCCTAATTTTACACTCAAGCCAAGAAATGATATCGAAATAGATAAAAGCCCTTTTTTCGTATCGGTTTTGTGTTAATGGCAAAAGTTGTTTTAAAAGTCCTTCGAACTGATTGATCAACTGCTCTTCTGAACTGATGCGGTTCAGCTTTTTCAAGAAATTAAGGATGTATTTCTGAAAATTATGTAAGTCGTCTTTCTTTAACAAGAACCGATAGGTAGAGCGAATGTAATACTCGATCACATCATTGTTGCCTACTTCGTAATGGCAAATTAAATTGAGAATCCTGGCAAAACAATGGATGTCTTCTCGTAAATCCACATCTTCTTCATTAATAATCCTGTTGATCCAAGCTATGGCCTCTCTATGGTTGTCATTGCCAAAGTACAAACAGGCAATCTTATAGTACATAATAATGCGCGAGTGCCTGTCTAAGCGTGTAATGTAGGATTCTATGTTGTTTTTGATTTTGTTGAAATGAGCTACTCCAATCTCAAAATCGCCCAACATAAAATAGCGGTTAAACTCATGCACATAGTTGTACTTAAAAAGCTTTACCTGAATATTTTCGTTAAGTTCGATGTAATTGAGGTTGCGTATTTCTTTCAACTTTCTGTGGGTCTCTACAAACTCATGATATTTTAAGAGTTTGTATTGGGCTATCATTAAATTGTTGATGCCTTTTATGTACATATCGAGCCTTGAGGCAATGATTTCTTTAGAATCTATAAACAAATCCACCCACTTTTTTGCATAATTATAACCCTCGTTAAAATCCTGGATAAAAAAGTAATAGCCAACCAATAGTTCATACAAATGTAGCTTCTCGTTTAGCGAAAGAACGATTTCATCATAAGCCGGCAAACAACTTTTGATGTATTTTCTGATTTTGAAATAGTCTTTTTGATCTCTTATAAAACCCGCCTTTAAATAAAAGGTATTGAGCTGCGCCGCAAGGTTGGTAAACGTATTTATGTTATTGATGCGGTCGTTCACTTCTTGTACCTCGCTTACTATGTTGTTCACCCTTTCTTGATTGTCTTTGCCCACGGTATGTATTAAAACTTGCTTTTCGAGTTTGTAAATCTCGAGTAAAAGCTCTAGGTAATCGTATTTTTTGGCTTTTTTCTTAGCCTTTTGCAAAACCTTTACGCATTGGGCGTACAAGCAGCGATTGTATAAAATCTCTGCAAAATCTATAATCTCCCTGATTTCGATTTCTGGCACTTTGGAAGAATGGTAACCACGCAAGCTTTGTAAGATGCGTTTGTACAAGTGTGCCTTTATATTTGAAAGTTGCTCTGGCTTTATTTCGGGCGAATTGGCCAAGATGGCATCCTCATCAAAATGTTCTTGCTGGTCTATTTCATCAAATAATTTTATAAATTTCTTATTATCTCCGCTACTCTCGCCCAAGGTATTTAATTTAAAGTACCGCTTTTCGCTTTTCTTTAAAGACTTGATCAACTTAAAGAGATTATCAGACTTAGTTTTAGGCATCGTAAATATTTTACTGGTTTTTGTAGTATTAAAGCTATTACTAAAGCTTCATACATTCAAGTTTTATTTTAGAAATTGTAAAGAAAATCAAATTTAATTTTTGAAAGCAATAGGATAGGTTTAGCTTTAAATTCATCAGAAACTTTTTTCTGCACTAATTCTGAGATATCAATGGACAATAAAGTATATATTTTTGATACCACTCTTAGAGATGGTGAGCAAGTGCCCGGATGCCGATTAAATACGCAAGAGAAATTGATCATTGCCGAAGCACTTGAGTCTCTCGGGGTTGATATAATTGAAGCGGGCTTCCCTGTCTCCAGCCCTGGAGACTTTGAATCTGTTAAACAAATAGCCCGGCTAGTAAAAGAACCCATAGTATGCGGCCTAACCCGAGCTGTACAAAAAGATATTGATGTAGCGGTTGAAGCACTAAAAGACGCCAAAAGGCCAAGAATCCATACAGGACTGGGCACTTCTGATCAACATGTTTTTACTAAGTTGCGAATAACTAGAGATGAAGTGATTGAACGAGGAGTGGCCGCAGTAAAATATGCCAAAAAATATATAGAAGATATTGAGTTTTATGCCGAAGACGCCGGCAGAACTGATAATGAATTTCTTGCCCAAGTTTGCGAAGCCGTAATTGCTGCAGGCGCTACTGTGGTTAACATCCCTGATACTACAGGCTATTGCATCCCCGAAGAGTATGGAAAAAAAATAAAATACCTTAAAGAAAACGTAAAAAATATAGATAAAGCCATTATCTCTACACATTGCCATAATGATTTGGGTATGGCAACAGCCAATTCTATTACGGGCGTACAAAATGGCGCTAGGCAAATAGAATGCACCATAAACGGTATTGGCGAAAGGGCGGGAAATACTTCTCTAGAAGAAGTTGTAATGGCATTAAGAAAGCATAAATGGTTAGATTATACTACCGGCATTAATTCCAAACAGATTTTTCCGATCAGCCAGTTGGTTTCAAAAACGATGCGTATGCCCGTTCAGCCAAATAAAGCCATTGTCGGTAGCAATGCCTTTGCACACTCTTCAGGCATACACCAAGATGGATTCATCAAAAATAAAGAGAATTACGAGATTATAGATCCAGAAGAAGTTGGAGTGGAAAAATCTTCTATTGTTTTAACGGCTAGGAGTGGAAGGGCCGCTCTATATTATAGAGTATCGGCGCTAGGCATTGAAATCTCTAAACAAGAACTAGACGTTATTTACCCTAAATTTTTGGAGTTGGCAGACCAATCGCAAGTTGTAGAAGACAATGATTTAAAATCATTACTTAATGATACACTTGCTAAAACGGTAAATCTTTAAACTGACCCAAACTATTATCATATGTAAAGCCCACGAATTAATTCGTGGGCTATTTTTTTAATTATCTCAAAAGGCTACAAAAAATATTATTCTTACCCCAATCACCAAAACCTAAATACTAAGACCTTAAACTCTATTGCATATCCATCTAAGCTTATTAACTTTACCGAACAAAATTTTTAAGGGCTTGTTAACAAGCTAAAGTATTTGTTCACCAAGTACGGGGTGCCTTTCAGGCTGAGATTATACCCAAAGAACCTGATCCAGATAATGCTGGCGTAGGGAGTGGTTTCAAACAATTGTTTATTGTTTGCTCTTCAAGGTACTCTGTACATTAAATATTTATGTTTATGTACAGAAGTTTTCAAATTTTTATCATTTCATTTTTAGTACAGTTCACTGTTTTTGCACAAGACTATGAGTTGAGTGGCGTCATTACAGATGCAGAAAGAAACGAGCCCTTGCCCGGGGCCACTATTTTGGTAAAGGGCACCCAACAAGGTACAACCACCAATGAAGATGGGAGATTCAACCTGCGTGCTATCAACGAACCACAAGTAGTGCTCTTAATCTCTTATGTAGGTTACCAAAGTATTGAGAGGAAGGTAAATATAAAGGAAGAAAATTCTATTAAAGTAGCGCTACAATCTGAAACCATTACGGGTAAAGAGGTGATCGTTTATGCCCAAAGGACTTATCCCGTTACCAAAACCGTGGTAAAGTCTAAGGATTTAGAGAAACAGAATTTGGTGCAAGACATTCCACAACTACTCAATTTTACACCATCTATTGTTACAACCTCAGACGCTGGTGGAGGTGTGGGATACACAGGTATGCGCATTAGAGGAAGCGACCCACAGAGAATCAACGTGACCATCAATGGCATTCCTTTAAATGACTCTGAATCTCATGGAGTGTTTTGGGTGAATATGCCCGATTTTGCTAGTACTGTGAGCGACATTACCATACAAAGGGGTGTTGGTACTTCTGTAAATGGTGCAGGTGCTTTTGGCGCTAGTGTAAATATGAATACCCAAATGCCCACAGAAGAAACCTATGTTTCTATAGATAATAGCATTGGTTCATTTAATACACGCAGGCATAATATAGAATTAAACACTGGCAAAATTGGTAAAGGGTTTAGCTTTTACGGGAGACTTTCTAAAATAAATTCAGATGGTTTCGTAGATCGCTCAGGTGTAGACATGTCTTCTTATTACATTTCGGGTAATTATAAAACAGATAAGAGTAATTTCACATTAAATGTCTTTTCTGGCAATGAAATTACCCAACAAGCATGGTGGGGCGTACCCGAAGCAAGACTCAATGGCGATGTAGAAGGCATGCAGCAATACATTGCCAATAATGGCCTCACCCAAGCCCAAGCAGACAATTTATTGAACAGCGACAGCCGTACCTACAATTATTACATTTACGACAATGAAATTGATAATTACGGCCAAGACCATTATCAGTTTTTGTACAACACTACAATCAATAGTCAATGGAATTTAAATACGGCTTTGCACTACACCAGAGGCAAGGGCTATTTTGAGCAAGCCAAATACGAAGATGATTTGGCCGACTATCAATTAGAGTATCCTGTAATTGGCAATGATACGGTCACTGATAGTGACATTATCGTTCAGCGCTGGTTGGACAACCATTTTTACGGTGGCATCGCCTCTATCAATTACAGAAGTAAAACAAGTATTGATGGCACTGCAAAATTAGACTTTATTGCAGGCGGCGGCTGGAACAGGTACATAGGCGACCACTTTGGAGAAGTGATCTGGGCACGTACATTACCAGGAAATGCCGAGACCGACCAAAGATACTATTTTAGTGATGCCGTAAAAACAGATGCCAATTTTTACACAAAAGCAAGCTACCAAGCTGTAAGAGGCCTTTTCTTATTTGGGGACATACAAATAAGACAAGTAAATTATACCACTCAAGGCACCGACAATGATTTGAGGTCAATCGATGTAGAGGATAGATTGACTTTCTTTAATCCTAAATTTGGCGCGACGTATTATTGGGGCAATAATGAATTGTATGCCTCTTTTGCCATTGCCAACAAAGAACCTAACCGAAGCGACTACATAGATGCCATACCTGGTACCACACCCAAACACGAAACTTTGAGGAATCTAGAAGTCGGTTTTGCCAGAAACTCTTCCAATTTTGCTTGGGCGGTTAACTATTATTTAATGGACTACAAAAACCAATTGGTGCCAACAGGTGCAGTAAATGATGTGGGTGCGGCCATTAGAACCAACATACCCTCTAGCTACAGAACGGGAATAGAGCTGCAGGCACAAGTTAACTTATTTGATAAGCTAAATTGGAATGCCAACGCCACATTTAGTAGAAACATCAACCGAAATTTTACCGAATTAATTATTGACTATGCAGATTTCAGTTATATAAGCAATGATCTTGGTGATACAGATATCGCTTTTTCTCCAAATATTATTGCAGGAAGTCAATTGGCCTACCAGCCCTTTAAGGGTGCCGAAATTGCTTTGCTCTCTAAATACGTAGGCCAACAATATTTAGACAATACAGCCAATGAAGATAGAATTTTACCTGCTTACTTTACTAATGATATTAGATTGAGTTATGTATTCGAACCCAGTTTTGCCAAGGAAATCGGGATTGATCTTTTGGTAAACAATATCCTAAATGAAGAATATGAAGCCAACGGCTATACTTATGCTTATGCTTTTGGAGAGTTTATCGTCAGGGAAGACCATTTTTATCCACAGGCAGGGACTAATTTCTTATTGAGATTACGGGTCAAATTATAATAAAAGTATAATTTGAAACAGGTATAAAGAAGGGCTGCCTCTACAAAGAAGCAGCCCTTTAATATTTGGTGATGAGAATCAGACTCCTAACCTACCCGGTATTACCAACTTTGGGTTTTGGGCCTCTAACTGTTCATTTTCAAAAGCCCTACCTGCAGGCTTATTCAAGAGTATATTTACGTATTGCCCAAGGGTATTGCTAAACTTTTGCAACTTTACCAAATTGTCTGTCCAGTTAGAAGGAGGCAAGGCCAAAATATCTGCAATTTTATCTCCCAACAAATAACGCATATAAGCATTAAGATAACCATTAGGTAGCTTTACAGGGATTTGTTCTTCGTAGCTTTTTAAGAGTGCTTGGGTCAGTTCCTGACCAGCTTCTGAACTGCGCATATGCCTTTTTTCTATAGCCTCTGTTAACTGATAGGCTTGTTTCAGAGTCTGTGGTATCATTTCTTCTCTTAAGCCGAGCATATGACCGATCACATTCCACAGATGTTGATAAGCCATGGCGCTTTCTGGGTGCACTACCCTACCTACTTTTCGCAAACCTCTTAAAACAATGAAAGAAAATGCTAAGTTGGTGCCCGCCATATCTTCTTGATTCACAGGCATACCCCATTTAGCATCCCAATGTCCGTGCTTTTTAATATGATATCTCACAGCCGCATGTATGAGCCTTACTTTTTGTATGCTCCTAATGCCCTTACCTTCAGGAGTAAATGCATTTGGTTCAAGTACATCCAAAACAAACTGCCCTGTTTCTGCCAATCGTTTTTGCGTATCTTTCCTTATCCTTTCAGAGATTTGCAAAACCCTAGCACCATCAGCCGCTGCATAGCAATAAGGCAAAGAAAGGCTACCGAGTAGCCCCATTATATCGCCCTCATATTCAGAGAAAAGGTTTTGGCCAAGTTGCATTGTTTTAGCATCTGCCCACTCAGGTAATTTTGCCGATTCCTCTAAAAATTCATTCAATTTTTTAGGCATTCTTTGGGGGGCACTTTCACCATTTTTCCAATCTTTCTTTAAGATTTCTCTAAACTTTTCGCTTCTTTTTGATTTAAATAAAGCTTCTATGGCCTCATCGGCCAAAGAATCCTTTACTTGGCGCATCTCATCCAGAAAATTATTTGATAAATTTTGCATAATCATATATTAAGGAGCATTTTTCTAATAAGCGTGTTATGCTTATTAGAACATTTGTGCACCATTAAAGTTGTATGCAACCAATTGGCCAATGAAAATGATTAACTTGCGATCAATTTTAGAATATTATGCGAAAGAGAAATCCAAACCAAAGAAAAGATAACAAAGAACGTACTGAGAGAAAGACGAGACCAGGCAAGAGACCTTTTACGGACAGAAGGCAAAATAAACCTGCACCTCCTCAATACAGCGATAAAATACAAAGTAATCAAGGCAAAAAAGAAGACGATGGCTTGATAAGGCTAAATAGGTACATTGCTAATTCGGGTGTTTGCTCTCGTCGTGATGCAGATAAGCTCATTGCCGCAGGTGAAATTACCGTAAACGGCAAGGTCGTCACTGAAATGGGCTTTAAAGTTAAGCCCGAAGATAAGGTAATATACAAGGGAAAACGACTAAATAGAGAGAAGCCAGTATACGTTTTACTCAATAAGCCTAAAGGGTTTATTACTACTATGGAAGACCCTAAGGGTCGTAGAACAGTTATGGAATTGGTAAAGCATGCCGCAGAAGAAAGGATTTTCCCCGTTGGCAGATTAGACAGAGATACAACAGGTCTCATAATGCTTACCAATGATGGGGATTTAGCCAAAATCCTATCTCATCCATCTGGGAAAACCCAGAAAATTTATCATGTAGAACTCGACAAACCCATTACCGAGAGAGACTTTAATACCATTGTTAACAAAGAATTTGAGTTGGAAGATGGCCCTGTTGACCTTGATGGTATCAATATCATTTCTGAAGATAGAAAAAGATTGGGCGTAGAACTACACTCCGGAAGAAACCGAATCGTAAGGCGCATGTTCGAACATTTCAATTACGAAGTAATAAAGCTCGATAGAACCGTATTTGCGGGCCTTACAAAAATCGATTTACCTCGTGGTAAATGGCGTTATCTAGACGAAAAAGAACTCAGAAGGCTCAAGTACTTCAAATAAGTGCGATTTGCTTGAGATTGAATTAGTTATACATTGATGAAAAACTATTCAATCTCAGTATTTTATATGGCTTTTCAGGAGTCTTGCCAATATCTTTTGTAATTTTGCGGAAATTTAATAGCAATTAGACGCTACTTTTTTATGAACTCGACACAAACACAGAGATACACTATAACCGCTGCGCTACCCTACGCCAATGGGCCTTTGCATATAGGCCATATTGCGGGGGCGTACTTACCTGCAGATACCTTCGCAAGATTTTTACGTATGCTAGGTAAGGATGTGGCTTTTGTTTGTGGAAGTGACGAGCACGGCGCGGCAATAACCATTAAGGCCAGAAAAGAAGGGGTTTCCCCTAAGAGAGTTATCGATAAATTCCATGCCCTAAACAAAGCAACCTTTAAGGATTTTGGAATCAGCTTTGATATTTACCATCGCACTTCAGAACCTATTCACCACAAAACCTCGCAAGACTTTTTTACCGTACTGAACGATAAAGGGTACTTCGAGATCAATGAATCTGAACAATACTATGATGAAGAGGCTAGCCAATTTTTAGCAGATAGATACATTGTAGGCACTTGCCCGAAATGTGGACACGATAGCGCCTACGGAGATCAGTGCGAAAATTGCGGTTCTTCCTTAAGTCCGACTGATTTGATTGAACCAAAGTCTACTTTGACGGGCAGTATCCCTGTACTTAAAAAAACAAAGCATTGGTACTTGCCCATGCAAAAGCACGAAGCCTGGATAAAAGATTGGATTGTAAATGGCCTATTAGACGGCAAAAAACACCATAACCCTGAAGAATGGAAAAACCATGTACTCGGGCAATGTAGATCTTGGATTGAAGGTGGACTACAACCAAGGGCCATGACCCGAGACTTAGATTGGGGAGTAAAAGTACCCTTAGAAGATGCAGAGGGCAAGGTATTGTATGTTTGGCTAGATGCTCCTATCGGTTATATCTCTGCCACAAAGGCATGGGCAGAAAAAAACAATAAGAATTGGAAAGATTACTGGCAAAACGATGATACAAAACTTATCCATTTTATTGGTAAGGACAACATTGTTTTTCACTGTATCATATTTCCTATTATCCTTAAATCTTATGGTCATGACTTCTTGCTGCCGGATAATGTACCTGCCAATGAGTTTTTAAACCTGGAAGGCAATAAATTATCTACCTCTAGAAACTGGGCTGTTTGGCTGCATGAATATCTTAAAGAATTTCCTGGTAAGCAAGATGTGCTCCGTTACGTGCTCACTACCATATCTCCCGAAAATAAAGACAGCGAGTTTACCTGGAAAGATTTTCAAGCCAAAAACAACAATGAGCTTGTAGCTATTTTGGGTAATTTTGTTAATAGAACCATGGTACTGAGCCATAAATATTTTAACGGAGAAGTGCCTGTAAGAGGAGAAATGGTGAAATACGATGAGGAAGTTGCTGCCCAAGTGGCAGAAATCCCGCAAAAAGTCGAAAGCCTCATTATGCAATATAAATTTAGGGAGGCACTCGCCGAAGCCATGAAACTGGCTCGACTTGGTAATAAATACTTGGCAGATACCGAACCTTGGAAATTATTTCCGCAAGATCCAGAAATTGTAAAGACCATTCTCAATATCTGTTTGCAGATTACAGCCAACTTGGGCATTGTGCTACAGCCTTTTCTACCGAGAACTGCTGAGAAAATCCAATTTATGCTCGGTCTTAGAGATTCCAAGTGGGACCAAGCCGGTAAAATGGACATTCTCTATCCTTATGACAAATTAGGTAGAACAGAGTTGCTGTTTAAAAAAGTTGAAGACGATGTAGTAGAGCAACAAGTAAAGAAACTTGAAAAAGCTAAGTTATCTTCTTTACCTGCAGAACCTGAAAAAGATACTATAGATTTTGAGGACTTTATCAAAATAGATATGCGTATCGGCACCATCCTACACGCCGAAAAGGTGCCAAAAACCAAGAAGTTGCTAAAGCTCAAAATCGATACAGGTATAGATACAAGGACCATAGTAAGCGGTATTGCTGAATACTTTTCTCCAGATGAAATATTGGGTATGCAAGTTTGTGTACTAGTAAACCTCAAACCTAGAAAAATAAAGGGCATAGAATCTCAAGGAATGATTCTAATGGCTGAAGACCGCGATGGCTCGCTCTCTTTTATAAAGCCCGGTAAAAAAATCAATAATGGTAGTAGCATTCGTTAAGAAATGAGTATAGGCTTAAGTATGTTTTTTGGTTAAAAGTACAATATACTTAAGTCTACTATATCATTAGCTTAACACACATGACAAAAAATTTACTATTCTACCTCACCATACTTTCCTTCTTTTTAGCTAGTAATACTAGCAGCGATGAATTAAAGCCAAGCGTAAAAGTTGTTAGGAGCAAACCTAACAATTGCGAAGGTAAAGGTGCCTCCTTCGAAAAGCTTTTTGTAAGTAGTAAAATCAAAGATGAGAAAATAGAGGTTTGGTTTTTCGCTCAAAAATATGATTCTCATTGGTTAAAGAAAGTTTACAGACTAGAAAAAACAGGTATTATAGAGAGTAACTTATCCTCATGCGAATTTACAGGCAACTACATGGCCGTAGCATTTTATAGTGGAAATGGCGATCAGCACGACATTAATCTTGCTCAAGTACCTATCCTTCACAATTCGCGAGGTACCACACCAAAATTTCGTGTAACTAAAAGAAAAAAGCTTAGTAAAGAAAACGGGGGCGGTGCATATTTTGAAAGAGGAGAAGTATTCACCCCAAAAGGAGAAGCTGTTGAGTTGATATTATTTATGGAAAAAAAAGAAGGTGGCTGGAGAAAAAAGCATTATGAATTTATTGGATCTGGTGATATTGAATTAGAAACCGGCGGCCCTGACCTTACCGGCAGGTATAAATCTCACGTTATCATAAAAAAAAATCTTGGCTCTTGATTTTGATTATTGACTAGATAAATCGAATTGTAATTTCACTAAGTTGTTGTAAATACCATTTTCAATACTCAACAACTCAGTATGTGTACCAGACTCTGATATTTTACCTTGGTCTATTACATAAATCTTATCTACCTTTCTAATAGTAGCCAGCCTGTGTGCAATTACGATTGTAGTTCGGTTATTCATTAAAGACTCTAGTGCTTGTTGTACCAAAATCTCAGATTCTGCATCTAAGGAGCTCGTGGCTTCGTCCAATATCAAAATAGCCGGATCTTTTAGTATGGCACGAGCAATGGCAATACGCTGCCTTTGTCCTCCCGAAAGCTTTAACCCACGCTCACCTACCAAGGTATTAAAACCATCTGGAAAACTTTCAATAAACTCAAGGGCATAAGCCTTTCGGGCAGCTTCTCTTATTTCTTGTTCGGTAGCATTTACTTTACCGTAGGCAATATTTTCTCTTATGGTACCTCCAAATAGCACAATATCTTGTGGCACTATGCCGATGTTTTTTCTATAAACTTGCAAAGGGTATTGGGTAATAGACTTTCCATCTATGCCGAGATATCCTTCAAAATCGTGATACAGCCTAAGAAGCAATTGTGTAATGGTAGACTTACCTGCCCCACTTTGCCCTACCAAAGCTATTTTCTCTCCGGGTGCTATTTCCAAATCTATACCCTTCAAAACTTCAATATCCTTTCTGCTCGGATAAGCAAACTTGACATTCCTAAACTCTATGCCACCCTTAATTTTAGTTTTGGCCTCTTTGTAATCGTCTTTAACTATTACCTGCTCCGTATCTTCATTCAAAATTTCTAATACTCTGTCTGAAGCCCCTACCGCTTTTTGTAGGGATCCGTAAATGTTGCCCAAACCACCAATAGAGCCCCCAATAAACATGGTGTAGATAATGAATGACGTAAGCTCACCTATGGTAATTTCACCTTGTTCAACAAGGTTGGCACCATACCATAAAACCATTACAATGCCTCCAAAAAGAGCAAAAATGATAAATGAAACAAAACCACCTCTGTAAATGGAATTCTTTATGGCCAACCTAACCACTTCTTTTAAAGATTTTCCATACCTAGAGATTTCGAACAACTCGTTGGTAAAGGTTTTTACCGTACTAACCGCCTGCAGCGTTTCTTCTACTACTATGTTAGCGTCTGCCAAAGCGTCTTGCGTTTGTTTTGAGAGCTTGCGTATAAATCTACCGAATAAAAAACCACTAATTACCAAAACGGGTATGGTCGCGAGCATAAACAGCGTAAGTTCCGGATTGGTCACAAATAATACTATGATGCCAATGATCAGCACACTCGTTTGCCTAATAAACTCTGACAAGGTAACTGTAAAAGTATCTTGCAGCAAAGAAACATCTGAGGTAATGCGGCTTAAAAGTTCTCCTGTGCGCCTCGAATCGTAAAAACTTTGGGGCAGTGTCATGTAGGTTTCGTACAAACCTTGTCTAATATCTGCCATGGAGCGCTCGCTAACTTGAGCAAAAAAGTAAATCCTCAAAAAAGAAAAAAGGCTCTGTACAATTAAAATAACGACCAAACCTAGAGCTATATCGTTAATTCCATCTAAAAACCAGCTGCTCTCACCTAATGAAGTATCGATCAGTTTGCCTGTGAAATATGGGAAACCCAATAACACAGTACTAGAAAAAACCAAGCTTATTAGCCCCAGGATAAACCAAGTTTTGTAGGGCGTCATAAACCTGTAAATGCCTAGTAACTTACTAAGTGAAGCTTTGTTCAGTTTGCTTTTTTTATTGTCTTCTTGTTTTTTCTGCATGGTAGTTTTCGGTCTAGCGACCTTGGCATGAAGAGATGTAAAATTTTACAAAGTTAACACTTGTTCCGCCATTTGCGAATGAACCTTGCGTGCATTTCACATTTTGTTAAAAGTGTTGCAGAAAAATAATACCTTGATAAAGGAAATTGTTAAGAACTTGTACAAATATAGCTGACCCTTTCTTTTTTTTTAGAAAAAATTTAGCCTAATAAGTAAAGGTTTTGGAAAATACTTTAAAGTATCAGTTCTTTTACTGCTGAAGTATACTCTCTAATATGTTCTTCAGGAACATCATAGATAGACATCACCATCATAATGGCCTCTAATTTAGATTCCAATTCGTCCACTATGATAGCATCTGCTCCATGCCTCCTCAGATTTTCCATTTCTCCGAGCTGCTTGGTCCTCGCTATTATAGAAAGTTTTTCATTAAACCTGCGCAAGTGATACGTAATCTCCGCTGCTTTAGTGGTAGCTATTGTAGTAATTACCGCCACTTTTGCCTTGCCAATATTTGCATGATGTAGTACCTCTTCATTACAAGCATCTCCGTAAATTATAGGGATACCCGCTTTAGCGGCCTCTTCCACAGTTTTGGCGTTAAGCTCTATAATTACATAAGGTATTTGCGAAGCTAAGGCACAATGCGCCAAACTTTGTCCGGCCAAACCATAACCTATGATCACTATGTGGTTCTCTAATTCTTCTACATTGTACGCCGCATTTATTTCAGGATTTCCCATCCATTTTGCCTTAGTTTTCTTGCTTACAGGAATGATCTTGATAATAAACTTGCAAATTTTTTCATCAAAAGTCATTAGTAAGGGCGTAATGGCCATGGTTAAAATAGCCACTGCCAATAAATATTGATGAATCTCTATTGGTAGAAGTCCATACTCTGAGCCCGAATTCATGAGCACGAAAGAAAACTCACCGATTTGGCAAATATTAATAGCAGTGAGTATAATGGTCTTAAAAGATTTCCTTAATGCTGCCGCTGCAATGGCACCAATAAGCGCTTTAGCAAACATGGTTACAAAAGTAAATAACAGCACATACCCTAAGTTTTGGATCAAGAAATTCAAGTCCATCATCATTCCGATAGAAACAAAAAAGATACTGGTAAATATCTCTTTAAAAGGAAGTATGATGCCCACCGCCTCATAACCATATTTTGACTCTGAAATCATTAGACCAGCCAAAAAAGCGCCTAATGCTAAAGAAAGCCCTGCTTTTGAGGTAATCCAGGCAATGGCAAAACAGAGTACCATAATGCCTACGATAAATAAATCTTTGCTTTTGGTCTTGGCTATTTGATACAGCAACTTAGGTATGATGTATTTCATGCTCACCAGTATGAAAATAAAAACACCAGCCACCTTGGCCGTTAACACCAAAATATCGGTTACCATATTTTCAGAGGCACCTGTTAGCAAGGGAAAGGTAAGCATCATAGGCACGACCGCCACATCTTGGCATATCAAAATCGCCAAAATCACTTTACCATGCTCTTTTTTAATATCCCCGTTGCTCTGCAACAACTTTAGTACAATAGCAGAACTACTGAGGCTAAAAACAAATCCGATGAAAAGTGCTATAGGAAGATAATCATAGCTAATGTAGTAGGCTAGGGCAGTAAAAACGGCTATGGTCAGTACAAGCTGCAGTAAGCCACCAATAAAAATCGCTCTTCTGATACGCATTAGCCCCGAAATGGAAAATTCTAGACCAATCGTAAAAAGTAAAAGAACGATTCCTATCTCTGAAAGCATCTCTACCTCGGCCTCAGAACTGATGAGGTGTAGCGTATAAGGACCGCAAATGATGCCACTGATTAAAAAACCTATTACGGTAGGTAGCTTTAAACGGTGTAGGAGGAGTATTACCAAAACCGCAATGCCAAGAATCAATGTCAAATCTGTGAGAATAGGTATCTCCATGCAACACTTGCTTTTTCCAAAATTCTTTTTTCGTAAACCTCAACACGAAATTTTTCGCTAATAATTGTGAATCGGTATAATCTTATTCACAATCATACGGTACCACATAAGTTTCTCAATAATGCTTCGTTAGCAAATAGCCAAAATAACCTAATAATATCCTTCTGCATAATCAACTTTTTTAACTATCAGCTTGCATAAAAGCAACATCGTTAGCCAGACTTTTTTAACATGCAGAATATTTCACCAATGCCTTGGGACTCATTTTTTCTGTTTTCATCAGATCAATTACCCGCTGCAAAAGGTACCTATAGAGTAAAAAGCATTCACAAAAGCATTGAGCGCCTAAAGCAAACAGTACAAGGTCTACAAGGCCAAACTCACTGGCTATCGGCGCCTTTTGAACATGAATCTGTGAGTGCAAACATCTCTGAAGTTGATACGAAAAACACTTGTATATTTTATATAACAGGTGCTGTTTTGGTAAAAGGTGGCACGATACATCTACCTTGCTACAATTCAGGTTCGCCTGGTTTTAATGGAGGTGTTTCTATCTCAGATATTTTGGCCAAAGTCAGCGAACATTCAAAACCGTATCTTGTATTAGATACGCTTTATTTTGACGAACAAGCCCAATTGTGTGAAAGCTTAGAAGTAGAGAAGATTTTCGAAAAGTTGTTTGAGACTTTTCCATACACTAATTTTTTGTTGAGCGCTCCCCAAAATACAGCAGCTTCTTTTTTTGAGAATTACCGCACTGTACGGCTTACCGAGGCCCTAGCCAACTCCATTGGCCCTGTTTTAAATAAAGAATCTACCGCAAAAACCGAAGACTGGTTTGAGCATGCTATAGCGCATTTGCAGCATAAAAGCGAGTATACTCTGCCTGTCTTTAAGAAAGTTAAAGTTAACGATGTACTTACAAACATTGCATCTGGTACAAAAACTATGGATAAAGAAGAAGGCCTAGTAGTGAAATCCCAAAAAATGACCGATAACAATGAATTTGCCATGGTTACCATCGCAGCACAAGAGACCAAAACCGAAACCAATAGGCTAAGAGAAAGGGCCTTAACTGCTAATGATCAACGTCAGAGCTTTCAATACAAACCTCAAGAAGAAAGCGAGGTAGACGTAGAAGCAATAAAAGCTGAAATAAAAAAAGAAACCTATAATGCCCTAGAAGACAAGCTTTGGCAAAAGATATTGAGGTGGGATGTACCCTCAGCCTACATGTTTTACTTAGATAGTTTCTCACGCGGAAAATATGCTCATAGAGCACAGACACTGCTTAAAAAGAACCTAAAATGGGATGAACATAACATTATACAACAAGAAAAACAACAACTAGAGATTGCGAAAAGTCAGTTTATTGAAGAGCAAAAAGAAGATGAAAAGAAAAGAGAGGCTTTTTCTGAGAAAGTACGCGAAACCTATGCACGCTTAGAAAGCGAAAAGCAAAGTATTTTAGAAGAACTGCAAAAAAGACGCGAGCAAGTTGAAATTGAAGAAAATGAGGCAAAAGAAGCCAAGGAAGAAATGGTAATTTCAACAAAGCAGCTTGAAGAAAAAAGAGCAGAGCTCGCTAATTTGGAAGAACAACTTGAAAACAGACAGGGCAACCTGAACGAAAAAGCACAGACCCTCTCTGAAAAAGAGGAAAGTCTCCTTACCGAAAAGCAAGCCTTTACGAAAGAAAGAGAAGAGGCAGAAAAAGAGATACAAAAGTTTGCGGAGAAAGCTATTCGAGAAAAGCAAACAATAAAAGCACAACAAAAAGAAATTGTTGTAGAAAAGGAAAAAATCATTAAGGAAAGGAAACTACTTTTCGAATCTTTTGAGCAACAAAAACAAGCTTTTTTAAATGAAAAAGAGGCTTTTTCTCAAGAAAAACAAGAAGCGGAAAATGAAATCGAGACCGAAAAAAGCAAGATTACTGAAGCATACCAAGCCATAGAAAATGAAAAATTAAGCTGGTACGAAGAAAAAAGCGCGGTTGAGCAGGATATAGCAAAACTTGCCGAAAAAGCTTTACTTATACAAGATCAAAATCAATCTTTTGAAAAGCAAAAAGCTGATTTTGAGAACGAAAAAAAGCAATTTGAAAAAGCACTGAGTAATCTTGAGGAGCAAAAAAATATTGAGCGAGAGAAAAGAGAGGCGCAGAAAGGCATAGAAAAAGCACTAGAAGAAAAAGCCGGATCGCTAACATCATTTGAAACAGAATTGGCAGAAAAGTCGAAGCTATTACAAAGCAAAGAGCAAATGCTAGAGACAAAAGAAGGCAAACTGGCAAAGCTGTTGAATGAGACAGAAGTGGAGAAAAAACACCTTGAAACCGAGCGAAAAAAAATTGTAGAAAAGGAGAAGGCACTGTCTAAGCAAGCGCAAGATTTGATAAAGCAAAACGCAGAAATTAAAGCCCAAGAAAAAATACTTGCCGAATCGAAAATAGCTATAAAAAAAGAGCAGGATGCAGTTAAAAAGTCCAACAAAGAGCTTTCAGAAAAAAAAGAAGTGCTTAGCAAATCGGAAAAGCAGTATGAGATAAAAACAAAAGAACTAGAGGCTAAGCAGCTTTCTTTAGAGCAGAAGGAAAAAGAACTAGCCACCACAAAAGAAAAATTCACACGAGAATCTCAACAGTTAAAGCAGGAGAAGTCGGCGATTCAGAAAGAGCTTGATCAAAACAAGCAAAAACTGACTGATCTTGAAAAAGCATTGGCTCAAGAAAAGCAATCTATTAAAAAGGCAAACCTTTCAGTTAAAAATCTAGAAAAAGACAATAAGGTATTGAATGATAAAATTACTGGACTCGATAAAAATATTACAGACAAGGACAAGCTCATCATCAACCTTAAAAATGATTTAAAAAGCGAAAAGAGAGAACTAGAAAGTGCCCAAGAAAAAATATGTGAGCAGCATAGAACTATTGAGGAGTTTAATAAAAACGAAGTACTACTAAAAAAGAAAATCAATAAGCTGGAGGGCGATGCCATAAAAGCATCAGAAAAAATCAAAAATAAGACAAGCGAGATAAATAGGATTAAAAAAGAAAGGGTACAGCTCGAGCAAAAAATCGGTAAAATCGAGAAAGAACATAAAGAAGCAGAAAAAATGCTACTTGATGAAAAACATAAGGTAGAGGCAGAACTTGAAGAATTGAGGGTTTTGGTTGAAAAAGAGAAAGAGCTCTCAGAGAAATTCTTAGCCGAGAAAGATGCACTTATGCAAAAGCAGGCACAAGAGCAAAAAGCGGCAAAAGAAAAGGAGATAGAGGATTTAAAAAAACAGCATCAAGAAATAAAAACGCAACTTGAGGAAAGCATTGAACAAAGCAAAACCGATTTACAAAACCAAAAAAAGCGGTACGAAGAGAGCGTAGCTTCACAAAAAGAAATGCTGGCAGAAGTCATTTCGCTTAAGGCTAAGCTTAAAAATTCAGAAAAATCAAAAGGTAAAAGCAACTTAGAAGCCAACGATTTTTGGGAAAATGAAGAAGAGTTATGGGAAAATACCGTAGCCACTGGTACGGCTCAGGCCTTCAAAAATTATTTGAAGACGACTAAAGAAGGGACTTACATTACTGAGGCCAACATGCATTTAGAAACCCTTCAAGATATTGATGTAGTTGTTGAAAGATCTAAAAAAACAGAATTAAGCGCTGATCAAGACCAAGACGCGCCAAAAGATTTTGGCATGAGTTTAAAGGTGCCCTCAGAAAGTGAGGCCGATTTATGGGAGTATGCGTGTAAAGAGCACTCAATCAATGCTTACCGCTTGTACTTGCACAAAAGCACAGAGCAAAAGCATGCAGAAACTGCCCAACAAAAAATAAAAGACCTACAGGCACAGCAAACAGAAGAAGAACAAAAGCTTTGGGCTAAGGCAAGTTCAGAAAAATCTGCTGATTTATTTAATGAGTATTTGGAGCGATTTCCCTATGGAGAGTTTGCCTCTCAGGCTATTTTTAAGTTAGATGCACTAAATAAGCAATAGGTTTTCTTGCTTCTTTTGTTGCAAGGTAAATTATTTTCGACCAGCTATTTTTTATCTTGGTGCCTTTTATGAAGAAAAGCACCAAGCATGAAAATTTTACATTTAAGCTCTGAGGCAAGTTGGCGCGGTGGTGAACAGCAAATCGCTTATTTACTTAAAGAACAATTAAAGGCCAAGGTGCAGGTTATGGTCTTATGCAGAAAGAACAGCCCATTCGAGCGTTTTTGCCAAAAAGAAAATATCCCATACCAAACGGCCAGTTTTTCGCATCAATACCATTTAGGTACTGCCACTTCTATAAAAAAACTGTGCAAAGCATTTAAACCTGATTTGCTACACTTGCACAGTAGCAAGTCACACGGTGCTGCCATTTTGGCCAACCTCTTAGGCAATAAAACGCCTATTATTTTAAGTAGGCGCGTAGATTTTCCTATTAAAAAAAGCTGGCCAACTCAATTTAAGTACAACCACTACAGTATTAAAAAAATCATATGTGTTTCAGAAACCATAAGAAAAATTACCGAAAAGGGCATCAAACATCCTGAAAAGCTGGTTACAGTACACAGTGGAATAGATTTACAAAAATTCTCTTTGGAGAATACCGATAAAGGGCTACTACACCATCAATTTGAAATTCCCAAAGAGCGAAAGCTTATCGGGAACACTTCTGCGCTAGCACCGCACAAAGACTATTTTACTTTTATCGATACAGCCCACAGCTTACTTCAAAAGCGAAAAGACTTGCATTTTATGATCATTGGTAAAGGAGCGCTCAGACCCAAACTAGAAGCTTATGTACATCAAAAAGGCATTACTGAATATGTTACGTTTACAGGTTTTTTAAATGATATACCTAAAGTTTTGCCCTGTTTAAATGTGTTTTTGATGACTTCTGAAACTGAGGGTTTGGGTACAAGTGTGCTAGATGCTTTCGCAGCCAAAGTGCCTGTGGTCGCCACAGCAGGTGGAGGCATTCCGGAAATGGTCATCCATAAAAAAACTGGCATGCTGGCACCCATAAAATCTTTTGAACTGCTCGCTGATCATGTGTTAGAAGTGTTAGACAGCATCGAGCTACGACAATCTATTATTAAAAACGCTAGTGAAAAAGCGAAAGGTTTTAGTAAGGAAAATACTGCCATCAAAAATCTTGAGGTGTATCGAGAAGTACTGCACGTTTAAACTAAAAAGCTTTGGCTGCCTTATAAAATACGTTTAAAAGTTGCTCAACTTCAATTTTATGGGCGCAATTGAAATGCTGTTGGGGGCATTGCTTATGGCCATGTAAACCGCAGGGCCTACAACTCAAATCTTCCTTTATCTGCACTATTTCAGAAAAATCGCTTAAAGGCCCAAAACCAAACTCAGGGATGGTAGAGCAGTAAACTGCGCAAACCGGTGCGTTTACCGAAGAGGCCAAGTGCATCGGCGCAGAATCGTTCACATAATTGATAAGCGCATCTTTTTGAAGTGCTGCAGATTGCAAAAGCGAAAGCTTTCCGGCCAAATTCTTTACCTCTGTGTTCTTTGTATTTTGGATGATCTCCTCACAAGCCCGATGATCCGAGGGAGCGCCAAGCAGATAAATATTCCCATTAAAAGTAAGCGCATCTAAAAACTCAATCCATTTTTGTCGATGAAACTGTTTTGTAAACCAAACCGAAGTGGGCGCCAAGCATAAATATGCCTGCTCTTTAAGTGGCGCTACTGCTTCAAAGTCTTCTTTAGAGGGATACAAAACTGGTCTTTTTACGGTAATTTGAATATTTAATGGATGTAGTAAAGACAAATTTCTCTCAACTTCGTGCTTAAAGGATTTTGTATTTTTATCGCCTATAAAATGTGGGAGCGCATAGGTAAAAAAAGTAGAAAAGGGATTTTTGTCGTAACCAATTATTTTTTTTACCCCTGAGAATGCCACTATTAAACCACTTGAAAGAAAGCGCTGCAAGTTGAGGATCACATCGTACCCTTCTTGCCTAATTTTTCTGGCCAAACGCCAGATGCCTTTAAGCTTGGCCTGTTTTTTATCCCAAATCAGCACTTCTCTCACATGTGGATGTCCCTTTAAAAGTGATTCATTGCCTTTTCTGAGCAAAAAGTCTATTTGGCAATCGGGATTATTTTTTTTAAGCTGCTCAATAAGTGGGGTGGCAAGTATCACATCTCCTATAAAAGCAGTCTGTACAATCAGAAATTTTTTCATGTATGGATGTATTTTAAAGATAGGCCAATAAAATGTAAAATTTTGTCAGCAAGTTTATCACATCTTTTCGCCTCTCGATAATAACATTTTTCTAGTCACAAAATAAGTGTGCCCCAAGCTGTTTTTAAGCGTCACTAAGATAGAACAAAGTCAAATTAATTTTTAAATCTAAATCTTAAAGACCATGAAAACACTACTTATCCAAGTTTTAATAAGCCTAGGTATTATGTTTCAAGCGGTGGCCTATTCTGATTATGCGGGATTGCTTAGTAGCATAGAAGAAAATACTTTCACCATGAAGGTGTATCAAAGGCAGGGCAAAATGATTGCTGTGCATCTAAAAAATAAGACTTCCTCAGAAAAAATATCTATTAAAATATTAGATGCCAAGAACAATCTTTTACATTCAGAATACATTGCAGGTAGCAAAATTTATGTAAAAAAATTCGATTTGTCTTCGCTTAAAGGGCAATCTTTTAAGGTATCCATCAAACATGCTGGTGTAAAATACCAATCTGATGTAGAGATCAAGGAATTTACGCCCCAAATTAAAATCTATGAAAGACCTCAAAATATTGTGGCCATACAAACAGAAAAGACTTATAGCGAGCAAATTACTGTACATGTAACCGATGCCAACTCAGGTTCGGAAATTATCAGAAAGCAGTGGGTGTCACCGGGAAAATCTGTGAGTAAGTTCGATTTTTCTAAAATTGATACCGAAATAATAAATATTAAGGTTGTAGTAAATGGAGAAGTATTCAACGAGAAAATAAAATTGCTATAATTCTCATGTACAAGCCCGCATCTTTTTTAAGGCGGGCTTTTTTAATTTTACTAAGGCTTTTCTTATATAATCTCAAAGTAACGCTTTAACTCCCAACTATTTACCTCTTTAGCATATTGGCGATACTCCCACTCTCTAGTTCTTACAAAATGGTCTGTAAACTCGCTTCCAAAAAGCCTTGCTGCCAAATCATTACTTTTCATCCTTTCTACGGCTTGCCTTAAATCAGAAGCAAAAATGCCATAATCAAATACTTCATAACCATTGCCCACAACAGGTGCTTGGTTAAGCTCTAATTCGTGTTCTATACCATATAGACCTGCCGCCAAACAAGCGGCCATAGCCAAATAAGGATTTACATCTGAACCGCATACCCTGGTCTCTAGCCTTGTGGCTTTAGCTGAACCGGGCAGGGCCCTAAGTGCAGTGGTTCTATTGTCTATGCCCCAGGTAATGGTGGTCGGTGCCCAAGCTCCTTCTACCAGTCTTTTATAACTGTTGATGTTGGGCGCTACCATAGGCAGAATTTCGGGCAGGCAAAACAATTGCCCAGCCATGTATTGTTGCATTAAGTCGCTCATTTTATCCTCTTTGTTTTCGTCGTAAAAGAGGTTTTTATTTTTGTCGGTATCCCATAAGCTTTGGTGTACGTGGCCGCTGCAACCTGGTAAATCGTGGTTCCACTTAGCCATAAAAGAAGCGATGATCCCGTGCATATAAGCGATTTCTTTCGCAGCTGTTTTAAATAATACAGCCCTATCTGCGGCTTCCAAAGCACCTGAATAAGTAATTGCGGCTTCGTAAACGCCCGGGCCAGTTTCTGTATGCAAACCCTCTAGTGGTATATCGAATTTGCCCATTAAATCGAAAAGATCATTGAAAAAATCGCTCTCGTAGCTAGAGCGAAGCAATGAGTAGCCAAACATGCCGGGCGTTAGTGGTTCTATGTTGGTATATTGCTTTTCGTTGAGGCTTTGCGGCGTTTCCTTAAAATTAAACCACTCAAACTCTTGCGAAAAGATTGGGGCAAAGCCCATAGATTCTGCTTTGGCGATAACAGTTTTCAATAAACCTCTCGGGCAAACAGGTATGGCATTTTGCTCCTTATCTTGCAAATCTGCTAAGAAGAAGGGCATATTATCTTCCCAAGGTATTTTCCTAAATGTAGAAAGGTCTATGACCGAAGGTGCATCAGGGTAGCCACTGTGCCAGCCTGTATATTTACCGTTATCATAGGATTCATCGGCGGCGTCCCAACCAAAAATTACATTGCAAAAGCCAAAGTTGCTTTCTATGGCTTGCAAAAATTTGCTCTTGTGCATTATTTTCCCTCTTAAAATACCGTCTATGTCACAAACGGCTAGCTTAATTTTATTTGTGGGAAGTGCCTTGATCTCAGCAATTATCGCTTCTTTGTTTTTCATCGCATATCTTGGTTTAAGCTTTAATTTATGCTTTAAAAGCTTAGAGTGCAAAGCATTGCATTAAGAAAGTAGATAAGCTATGCATCAAGATTATTTTTAAAACAAAACTTAGATATGATTTTTTGTAGTTAGGGTAAGAAACCGTATTAAATTCTTGGTTTGTTATCATGAACTTAACAAATTATTAAAACAGATTTTGCAAGCATAATTGAACAGGCCTGTACCTTTGCAGGTTTAATTTTAGGCGGTAATCATAAAAATCAACTTGGCTATAGTTAACCATAAATCGGATATATTATCTGCAGGCTCCAAGCTTTTGGTAATACTAAAGTTTGTATTGATTTTTATTGCCTTTTTTTTATCGCTTAGCTTAATAAGCAATGCCTTTAGCCAACTAAGTGGCGACATAGCCAAGCAAATCATTGTTGCTACCTCAAACCCCTTTGTAGGTTTTTTTATAGGAATTTTGATCACTGCCATTATACAAAGTAGCTCTACCGTTACATCATTAATAGTAGCTATGGTGGCCGCAGGCACGCTAGACCTGAACAGCGCCATACCCATTGTAATGGGCTCCAACATTGGCACTACGGTAACAAGTACAATTGTGGCCCTTGGTCATATATCTAAAAAGAAAGAGTTTAAAAAGGCCATTGCCGCGGCGGCACTGCACGATTTCTTTAATATTTTTGCTGTTATAATTTTATTACCGCTACAGCATTTTACTGGTTTTTTGTCTTTTGCCAGTAGCAGGCTCACTCACCTTTTGTACACTCCCAATTTTTTAGACGCCGACTTTTTAAACTTTAGCCTTAAGCCTATTAGCAACTTTATTTACGGTATCTTGGGAGACAATACACTTATTGTGTTATTTGTAGCGGCCTTTCTCCTGTTTTTCTCTATCAGGTCATTTACCGAGGAGATCAAGTCTTTTTTGATAGGTGATTCCAGAAAAAAGTTAAGCAATTATTTTTTCGGAAGTGCTTTGCAATCTTTGGGCTTTGGCGCTCTATTAACCGCTGCACTGCAATCTAGCTCGGTTACCACTTCTTTTATAGTTCCTATGGCCGCTACAAGGAAAATTACGCTTAAGCAAACCTTTCCTTTTATCATGGGCGCCAACATCGGTACTACGGTAACTGCCTTGGTAGCAGCCTTGGCCATTTCAGAAACGGCCGTAAGCTTGGCCGTTTCTCACCTCATATTCAACTTGGTAGGCACTTTACTTTTGTTCCCTATTGAATCGGTACGCAATTTTCCTATTTATTTAGCAAAGAAACTTGGCGTATACACACTTAACAATTGGGTAGTGGGTTTTAGCTACTTGGTATTTACTTTCTTCTTAATGCCTTTTCTGCTGATCGTTATCTTTAAGTAAATCGCTGTAAACTTGCTGTTAACCATCCTCCCTTTGGCGAATCAAATGCTTCTTTTTTGATTTGATTTTTTTAAGATATACAGTGCATGCATACTACTTTATTATGCTATGTGAAAAAATCTCTGTAATGATGTAACCTTTCTCATGTGGGCAAGTCTACACTTGACAAGATATAAAAAAAAGTGACTGTTTTGGATAAACTTTCGGATGAGGCATTGATGCAAGCTGTAAAAGCGGGAAAAACTGAAAAGCTTGCCTTACTTTTTGAGCGGTACCAAAAACCGCTTTTTGGTTACTTCTATCATTTGACTCACAACAGACTAAGCAGTGAAGATTTAGTTCAAAACACCTTTTACCGCATTTTAAAGTACAAGGGGAATTTTACGGGTAAAGGCAGTTTTAAAGCTTGGATGTATAGCATAGCAAGAAACAATTCGCTCGATTACTTTAGGAAAAATAAAAATGAGCACCAGTCAGAAGAAATAGAGTATTGGCAAGATAAATTACCCGAGGGCTCCAACATTGTAGAGAGCATAAGTGATCGCGAAGACTTGCATCTTCTCAATGCTGCCCTAAGCAAACTAAAGCCTGAAAAGCGAGAAGTTTTGATTCTGAGCAAATACCAGGGTTTAAAGTACAAGGAAATTAGCGCAATACTCAATTGCTCAGAAAATACTGTGAAAGTGAAGGTACATAGAGCACTAGAAATGCTCAAGAAAATATATTGTCAACTTAATATCAACAGGGATTATGACTTATGATGAAGCCAAAATGTTGATGCTTTCCTATTTAGAAGGGGACCTAAACAATGAAGATACTGCCCGGCTTGACGCATTTATAAATGCCAATCCAGCTTTTAGGCAAGAGTTTAATAGCACAAAAAATCTTTGGGCCAACTTAAACCAATTAGAAACACCCGAGCCAAGTGCCCAAAGTAAAGAGCGTTTCCACGCAATGCTCAAAGGATACAAAGAAGGCATGGAAGCGAATCCTATACCTTGGTACGAGCAGCTTTTCAAACAGATTGCAACTTGGTGGCAAGGCAGTTATGTGCCCCAAGCAATTATGGGCATTGCCTTGCTGCTTTTGGGTTTACAAATCGGTTACAACCTGCAAAAAGGCAAAAGCGAAAACGAAATAAACGGATTGGCCAAAGAAGTGCAGGAAATGAAAGAAATGATGATGCTTGCCTTACTAGAGAAACAGTCGGCCAGCCAAAGGCTTAAAGCGGTAAATATGGCCTATGAAATGGACAATCAAAATAGCAGGATTGCTGAAGTTTTATTTCAGACCCTTGCTAACGACGAAAACATAAATGTGCGTTTAGCAGCTGTAGAAGCCATTTTTCAAATAGCAGACCAAGCACAAGTTAGGCAAAGACTTATCAAATCTCTGCTAGAACAAGAGTCTCCCATAGTACAGTCTGCAATTATTGATGTAATTATATTGCTGCAAGAAAAACAAGCAAACAGCACTATTCAATCTTTTCTAAAAAAGGAAAACATTAACCCTGCAATACGGGAAAAAGCACAGAACACACTTAAACAACTTTAGAGGTTCTTCCATAAAATTTAAATCAAAAAGTATGTATCGAGTCATATACATTATGCTGCTCATGGTAGTGGCTACAAGCCTTTCCTTTGCTCAAAGGCATACCGAAACTATAGAAAAAACACTTTCATTTGCTTCTGAAAATGAGCAAAAAGTAGTTTTTGTGGAAAACATCAATGGTACGGTTGAGATTTCTACTTCTCAAACCGAAGATGTATCGCTACAGGCCAATTTAGAAATTACTGGTGAATCAGAGTCAATTGTTGTGAAAGGTAAGGATGAGTTAAAAGTCGTAAGCAAGGTTTTGAAAGATACAATTCTAATTTATGTGTATTGTCCTGCCTTTAATTACTATCGCCACAACAAAGAAAAAAGATACGATTACAATAGTCAAAGTATCGATTACACCTTCAAAACCCACATCAAATTAAAAGTGCCCAATAATATCTTGGTTGATGCTTCCACTGTAAATAAGGGAGATGTAGTTGCGAAAAATGTAGATGCTATTGTAAAAGCTAAAAATGTAAACGGCAATATTTATCTTACTAAGGTTAAAGAAGTGCTCAAGGCAAATACCGTCAATGGAGAAATAAAAATTGAGTGTGAGCAAGCCCCTACAAGCAATGCACAATTTAAAACCGTTAACGGCAACATCTACCTAAATTATCCCAAATCGATTTCGGCCAATCTAAAATTTAAGAGTTTCAATGGCAAATTTTTTACAGACTATGAAGTCTCAAAATACTTACCTGTAGAAGTAAGCAAAAGCAGCAAAGATGGTAAAAGCACCCGCTACAAACTCGAGGGCTACACCACAGTGCAGATCGGCAAAGGTGGACCTGTTTTAGATATGGAAACGCTTAATGGCGATGTGTACGTAGGTTCAAAAAAATTATAACCCTTATTTCAAAATACAATTCTAAATTTATAATGATATGAAAAAAGCAATCATAAATATCTTTTTTTTACTAGCCATTTGCTTACAAGTAAGCGCTCAAAATGAAGAAGAGCAAACTATTACTGTACCTCTTAGTAATCCGAACGCACCGAGCAAATTGAAACTGCATCAGGTTTCAGGAAGTATTTCTGTAACTGGCCACAACGGTAATAATGTAATAGTAAAAGCTTCTACTGAGCAAAACAATGATAGTAAGATTGAGAAACAAAATGGCATGTTCCGTATACCTAACAATGCCTATAATTTATCTGTAATAGAAAAAGAAAACGAAATCAACATCTCTAGCGGCTCGCCTAATAAAGCCATCAACTATAAAATTATGGTACCTACGCAATGCTCACTTAATTTGCATACGGTGAACAATGGCGACATTTATGTTGAAAATGTTGAAGGGGAAATAGAGACCAACAACGTAAATGGCAAGATAGAACTCAAAAACATTTCAGGGGCTGTTGTTGCCAGCACTATTAATGGTAAAGTTGAGGTTGTTTTCACAAAAATAAATGAGGAAGTACCTATGGCCTTTTCAAGCCTTAATGGCAAAATAGATGTTACTTTTCCGGCCAACCTTAAAGCAACTGCAAAAATCAGGAACGAAAGGGGAGAAATTTACAGCGATTTTGAAATGGAGCTAAAAAAAACAGAGCCCTTAGTGGAAAAAGATGAAGGTAACAACTACAAAAAATACAGTATAGATAAATGGGTTTACGGTAAAATCAACGGAGGCGGCCCAGAATTTCTTTTTAAGAATATGAATGGCAATATTTATATCAGAAAACAATAAAAAGAGCCCTTCCGAATTTTTGGAAGGGCTCTTTTTATTTTTCTTTCGTATCATGAAAAGTATGATGGCCTAGTGTTGTTTACGTTACATAAAAAGAAGCAATCGGTTTATTTGTTGTTTGTGTACTCGTTTAATTGTTTCTAGTACAAAATCCAAGATAAACAGTAAAATGAGTTACCATACTTTTTAATACACCTTCTCATTTTCTATATATCAATCAATCTGAACTTAAAAATTCACCCAATACAGAACTGCTGCCTTTGTCTTTATTTTTACTATATGGCGCAATGGCCTGTATTAGTTTTCTAATAGGCATAGATTGCAACCAAACCTTACCCGTACCTCTCCAGGGAGCCAAAAACAAGC
>CAKZMZ010000067.1 GCA_937129345.1 uncultured Thalassovita sp.
CATCCTTTCGGGATTATACCTGAGTAGTTACAAACTTTGTGCAGCCCTAAAAAAAAATCGAAATGTTTTATTTGCTTTTAATGGCTCACTTTAAAAATATCTTGAGCAAACTGTGGGTCAAATAATTCATCTAGGTAAAGGTTTCGGGTAAAGCGGTTGTAGTTGTCAAAACAATCTCCATTGCCGCTTCTCATAATGCTTTTACAGGTGCCGTTGGTATTTTGTGTCTCCCTGTGCGCCCTAAACAAATGACAGTGCCCCAACTCATGAAAGACCACAAACTCTCGAAAGTCTTTATCAGCATTACGCCAAAAATCAAGGTCTATGGTAACGTGGTTAGGATTTTGCCGATTAAAATTACATTGCCCTACTACCCTTTCCTTATCAATTTCGCTTATTTCCCCAGAAATTCCTTCAGCTATTAGACTTATGGAGATGCCTCTTTTTTTACCTTCTTCTTCAAAGCGGTCAAAAAAAGGCCATAGTCTTTCGTCTACATCAGGATAACCAATCGGTTCTGCCTCAACCATGCCTTCGGTTTCAAGTATAGAATGCTCGGTACAAGAAAGCAAAAAGATTAGAAAAGGTACAAGAACAACCGCCTTCTTTCGCAAAAAAAATACTGAATTTAACATAGCTTATGTTTTCTAGATTAAAAAAATATAAAGTACTCTTAAGCTATAAGCGTTGTTTTTTGTAAAAAAAGATTCGGTTCGGAGTGAATGCGGATTAAAATATCATTAGTAACGCACTGGCTAAAAATAAGATTCAAAGGATGCTAATTCTAGTAGCACAAGTGAGATGCTATTTGTGTTAAGCCTTTAATTACTTACGTCTGCAGCGTAGCTTTCAATAAATCAAAAAATAATTTATATTTTATATAAGCTTTATTAATAAGACATCTACAGCATCTAAACTTTTTCAGTACAGCCTTTTTAATATACCTACACATTTTTTAGAAAGACTAACCAATAAAGCTTCATAATCGAGCTGTGCTATTCTTAACACATGATCTTAGATTTATGAGGAGCTTATTATTTTATTTTTTCAGCATTGTGCTACTACTGACCTGTAGCAATGTTTTTTCCCAATGGCTAAAAACATCCACTAAAGAGCAATTAGACCAAAGACTGGCAAATTTTGAAACGGAAATAAGCCCTGGCTTTAGTTTGATCGTACTAAAAAATAATGCAGCAGTTTACACAAAAAATACCGGACTGGCCGAACTTAAAAGCAAAAGTGCTATAAATGAGCAAACGGTTTTTAGAGTGGCATCGCTCTCCAAACAGTTTACTGCGGCATGCATACTTATTTTAGAAGAAAAAGGCTGGCTCTCTTTAGATGATCCATTAAGTCTGTATTTTCCAGAGTTTCCTGATTATGCGGCAGACATTACGCTAAGAAACCTAATACACCATACCAGTGGTATAAGAGATTTTTTTAAACTGGCAAATCTTTCTGGCTACGAAGAAGCGGATTTTAACTCTGATCAGGCTGTGCTCAAAATGATTGCAAGGCAGAAAAAACTAAATTTTGAGCCTGGTACAGATATGCTCTACAACAACTCAGGCTATTTTTTACTGGGGTTGGTCGTACAGAAAGTCAGTGGCTTAAGTATCCATAAATTTGCAGAAGAATTTATTTTTAAGCCTCTAGATATGAAAAATACGGGGTTTTATTGCAATGAAATCAAAGGTAAAGAAAATAGGGCATATGGCTATAAGAAAAATACAGAAGTGGCCCAAGCCTATGTACAGTATGATTCTGAGCTAAAAATTGCAGGAGACGGTGGACTTTTTACCAATGTAGAAGACTTGGCCAAATGGGATATGAACTTCTACGATAATCAATTACCAATTAAAAACTTTGCCGCACGCATGTACACACGAGGCAGGCTCAACAACGGTGACCTGCTTCATTATGCCTTTGGCTTAGAGCATAGCACAATCATGGGTTATGATTGCATTTCGCACAGTGGGGCTTATGTTGGCTACAGATCTGCTATTTTGCGCATACCTAGCAAGCGTATATCTGTAATCTGTTTGGGCAATTCTGCAGAATTGCAGGCTGCACAGATATGTGAAAAAGTAGCCGAGATTGTTTTAGATGCGAGCTTTACAAGTAAACAGGCCGAAACCGAAGCTACCAAACTGCCTTTTGAGCGCTCTACAATCCAACTAGACGCCCACATCTTTAAAGGTTATGAGGGAAAGTTTGAATTGGCAAACGGGCAAATACTCCACTTTTATGAGAAAAATAAAAGGTACTTTGTAGACATCATAGGGCAGACCAACATAGAGATTTTTCCCGCGTCTATTCTCAATTTCTTTGTTAAAGAAACAGATATCTCTTTTACCTTTATCGGCAACAGTTCTGACAAAGCCGCTATGGTGGTTTTACACATTGGTGATAAAAGATTATTGGCGAAAAGAATAATTGATGGGCAAAGCAACATACAAAAGCTAAACGAGTATGTCGGTGCTTATTATAATGAAGAATTGAATGTTACTTACAAGCTGATTATTGAGTCTGATAACCTGTTTATTCAAATAGATGACAAGCCCAAAAAAGCCATAGATCTCATCAGAAAAGACAAGATGATTTTAGGTGAAGGTTTGGCACAGTTTCGCAGGGATAAAGCGGGTAGGATTGCAGCTTTTTATTTAGAAGCAGGCAGCGTGAGAGATTTGCTCTTTGTAAAAAAATAAGAACTGGCTTTCACCAGTTCTTATCGTTCAAGTTATAAGTCAGATGCTTCCTTTCGACCTTTTTCAAAGAATGACCTTTATTTAGGCTAGGCCATCGGCTTATTTTATTGCGCCTTCTTTTATGCTTTCT
>CAKZMZ010000068.1 GCA_937129345.1 uncultured Thalassovita sp.
TTAAGTTGCTGATTTTGCTTCTATGGTTGCCAGCCCCCCCAATGGCATCGCCCCGTTGAAGTGGCTCACCGATACATTGAAGAGAATCAAGGAACATCCGATAAGAAAAATCGATGAGCTGCTCCCGGGGCATAAAGACCTGCAGTTGCCCGTAGGCTTACTCTATTTGGGTCTCGTCCTTCTAAAAATACCTCTCTCACAGCAAGAACTTTATTCTCCAATAATTAAGCTTCCCTCGGTCTGCTATGACATGGTCTATTACCTTTAATTTCCAATCGCCGCTAATAGATTTTCCTCGCAGGCTTGCTAAGATAGAGGTATCTAGCATGGAATAAGATTTGATGATGTTATCATTACTGCCACCTAATCTATTGTGTAGCATAAAGCTTTCTCCCTGAGGACTTATCAATTCGAGTGTTAGGTCGCCAATGTAGGTATGCGTTAAATCTACGAAAATTTCTACATCGCCAATTATACCTTCTTCAACAACACTTAAAGTACTTTCTACACCAGCTGCTGAATCATCAGGAATATTTAAGCCCTCATCTTTTTCTACTAAGACTTCCTTGCCTTCTATCAGTCCGATTTCCATCTCCCAACTATTGAGCTTACCCATGTCTATCATTGCCATATCCTTAACTTTAAGCGCCCAATCTCCTTTTATAGGTTCACCCAAAAGCGATACCAAGGTAGATGTATTGGAGAAATCAAAGGTGGTTTTTAGATCATTGGTTGTTCCCCCATTTCTATTGTGTAATAAAACCTCTTTGCCTGAAGGGGCCACCAATGAAATTAGCAAATCTCCAATGTAGGTATGGCTTATGTCTACCTTTACTTTAATATCATTTAGCATCCCTTCTTGCGTACATTCGAGCTTTTCTAAAATGCCTGTCCCATCGTTATCGGGAATATCGACAGAAGGCGTAGACGTGGCAACAAATACATTAGCAGAATCCTCACTTAACCGAGCCAATGCTTCTTTAACTGCTTCTAAAGCATTTACATTACCATGCCCGAACCAAGGGCTCCAAGTACCCTCTAACGCATCTATATTCACGAAAGCGCCACTTTCAAAGGGAGGTACCGGAGACACATCCCATGAGGTATTAGAGTCAAAAGAACTTGGCGGGGTTTTGGGGTAGCCTTCAAAGTTTAAATCTTTTGATGCTGTTTTTTTGAGAATGCTGATGACCTCGGCTGCAGTAAGTGCAGGATTAGCAGCGATTACCAATGCGGCGATACCGGCTACTAAGGGCGTAGCACTAGAGGTTCCTCCAAAAAAGTCTGTGACTCCCGTAATCTCACCATTGTTTTGCCCTGTGGTAGTGGTTACGCCGAGCCCTTCAAGCACCAATCTATAGTAGGTATGAACATTACTACTTGCAGCACATAGGCTAATACCTGGACCGTAATTGGAGTAGTGGCTGCGTTTTGCTGTACTTGCCAAAGCGGCAATGTGCATTACGCCGGGTAAATCCACTAAGTTATGGCGAAATACTTTGGATGTTCTTACACCGACCCAAACCAAAGAACCATCTCCCCTAAACTGTACGCCGGAGGTATAAGGAATATCGATATCCGAAGTGTATTCTATGGGGCAGTTTTCGTTGCCGGCAGCCCATAAAAAAACAATTCCTTTCCCCCTCCTACCACCGTTCTCTGATAATTCCCTAATAACATCAAGCACTACCTCTTCCCAAACACCTATGGGTGAAACGCCCCAAGAGTTAGATACCACATCTACCTTATCTGCCATAAAATTTAAGGCCGTAATCAGTTTAGAATCGCTAATGAATAAGCTAGGGCCGCTAGACTCCCATTTAATAGGAAGTAAACTAGCTGCCGGCGAAGCGCCTACAGTAGTGACGGCATCCACTTCGCCCGCTACCACACCTGCACAAGAAGTGCCATGGTTAGAGCCGTTTTGATACATACTCTCTGGATTGGCCCCTATGCTATTTTTAGAAATGAGTCTTGAACCTTCGAAATATCCCCAATCTTTAAATTTATCAGGCGAGTCAAAATCTACATGGGTAAGCAAGCATCCGTCATCCGTTACTCCTACTACTACATCTGAACTTCCATAATTTCCTAGTAGGTTCCAAGCAGCTTCGCAGTTCGAAGATGCCCGCAAATCAAACTCATCGTCGTTCAATCTTTCATGTAAATGCCATTGCTGTAGGTAATTGGTATCAGTAGGTACTAAGTTAGCGTATTTTTGAACAGTTTGGTTGAGGTCGTGCCCTGCCGAGTCGATCAATTCATCTTCCTCTGTAAGATGGACCACAAGCTTAATGGGGTTCATCCCTGTGTAATCAGTAAGCTTAAATAGGAAAGATGTAGCTGTATATTTTTCTCTCAAAATAAGTGCATATTTCGCAACGAATGCATTTAAGATCTCGTTAGAAGGAGCCGTTTTGAATTTAACAAAAATCCTATCCGTAATCAGGAAGTTATCGCCTGTCTCTTTATGCTCATAGGCGTGATGTGTGGCAGCAAAACCTCGGCACATACTCATGTTCGATTCTAGATCTTTGGGCGAAGTTGTAATACGGGTAGATGAAGACGACACCTGTTCTAGCTCTAAAAGACCCAAGGTCTTTAATTTTTTTGGCAAGGCCCTGACCACAAATTGATCAGCTTTTTTTCTCAATACTATCTTTTCCCCACAGCGATAGGTATAAGTTTCAGTTGGGTTGTTCATGGATGTCTTCTTTAGATTAAAAAATAGCTTCAGATCTTTAAGGCAATTAATTTAGCTCTACTTCACTAGCTAAAAAAGAAATCGTTCAAAAAATCATCCATCTTACCAGAATTTCTCAGGACAAAGGATTTTGAGTCTTGTGGGGATATTGGCAAAAAGGTGACTTGATAGGCCAATAGAAATGGCATTTCTATCAGCATTGATGACCAATTTTTTTTAGTAATAAACTCTGCAATTAAAACGCATTCGAAGCCGTATAACCCAACTAAGGCAAGCTACCTATTTCGCGGTTGCCATTACCGGTCTCCTGACCCACATTTAAGTCGCCCAATTCTTTGCGGGCGGCCTCTACTACCTGCATCAGTTCCGCTACTTTTTCAGGATGGTAGGCAATTACATTGTACTGCTCACCTGGATCTCGCATCATGTTGTATAGCTCGGGCGCTTCTATTGTCGTCCTTATCCTTCTACCGCCTTTTCCATCTCTCCCGGGTTCTGTGTTGTATGAGCTGTAGGTATGGGGAAGTACCAATTTCCAGTTGCCTTTGCGAACCGCATTCAGGTTGTTTTTGCCATAGTAATACAATAAAGTCTCTCTAGGGTTAGACTGCATATCTCCATAAAACAAGGAACTGATGTCTACCCCATCTATTTTGTTACTCGAAAGTTTACCTTTGGTAATCGAGGCCAAAGTGGGCAAAAGATCAATAGCACATGCCAACTTGTTGCTAACTGTACCCGCAGGAACTTTTGCGGGCCATTTTACAATAAAAGGAACTCTTTGTCCGCCTTCCCAACTGGTGGTCTTTCCTTCTCTCAAACCTCCTGCAGAACCGGCATGATTTCCAAAATTTAACCATGGCCCATTGTCTGTGGTGAACATAATGATGGTATTTTCAGAAATCCCATTATTTTCTAATGCCTTGATCATTTCCCCAACCGACCAATCGATTTCCATCATTACATCTCCATAAAGTCCTTGCTCGCTTTTGCCCCTAAATTTGTCAGAAACGCCCAAGGGTATGTGTGCCATGGTATGCGGAACGTAAAGAAAAAAAGGATTTTCTGCATTTCTATTGATAAAATCAACGGCTTTTTCGGTGTAAAGCGTAGTGAGTTTATCTTGATCCTTAAGGCTGGTAATCCTTTCTATGGTTTCATTTCCTTCTATCAAAGGCAACTCTGGATAATTGCCCCTGCCCTCTCCTTTTGGCAGCCTTTCGCCTGTAACGTTTGAGTTGGGCCACATATCATTAGAATAAGGAATGCCTACATACTCATCAAAACCGTGCTGTAAGGGCAAGAATTCTTTTTGCCAACCAAGGTGCCATTTGCCAAAACAAGCAGTGGCATAGCCCTGATCCTTAAACATCTCGGCAATGGTATATTCATTAAGGTTTATGCCCGTTACATCATGCGGAAACAATGCCCCTGATATGCCTACTCTATTGGGATAGCAGCCTGTGAGCAAGCCTGCCCTGGAAGCGCTACAAACGGGTTGTGCCGAATAGAAATTGGTAAAGCGCATACCTTGGCTTGCCATTTTATCAAGGTGAGGCGTTGCAAAACCTGTTGCACCATAAACGCCCACATCGCCATAACCTTCATCATCAATAAAGACTAAGATCACATTGGGCTGTGTAACAGTTTGCGTTGTTTTTCTAGAACTACACTGAATAAGAAATACTGATAAAAGGAGAAGTAAGACCGCTGTTTTGTTCATTTGGCAGACAAATAGTTTTATATGATGTACTTTGTTTCTATTCTTTATCAAAGAATCCGCTCAGGGTTGCTGTAAGGGATTTCAATTTTAGAATAATTGCTCAATATAAAATTTTTATCGCAAAAAATACAAAGTAGCGGTCTACTTCTTACTCTTTATATTGAAGACACAGTTTGGTTCCAAATACCTGTAGCAGCCGTTTTTTTAGCAAATGCACTAAAGTCGGTAGCTTTACGGCCTAGTACTCTCTCCACATCATACGAGACCTCTTGGTTATCAGGATTACCCAAAACTTCTTTAAACAAATAGGTAAACAACCAAACGTAATCATCGGGCAATCCTGCTGTTTTCATTGCTTGGCCATACGCTTCTATAGAAATGGCTTGGAAAGCAATTTTCTGTTGGGTTTCTTTGGCTATCTCTGCCACTACCTCTTTAAAGGTCATTTTTCGAGGGCCTGTTACAGTAATGGTTTGCCCGTTAAATGTGTCGTCCACCAAAACTTTGGTTACCACATCTGCTATGTCATCGGCATCTACAAAAGGGATTTTTGCCTCAGGCATAGGCAATGCTACAAAACCGGCCAAAATTGGATCCAACAAAAAGCTTTCACTAAAATTTTGATTGAACCATGAAGCCCTCACCAATGTATAGTTCAAACCAGAATTGGCCACGATATCTTCGCATGCTTCGGCCTCTTTCTCGCCTTTTCCAGAAAGGAGCACTACTTTTTCTAAACCTTCTTTTAGGGCCGCTTCAACTAGGGTTTGAACGGCTTTTCTGGCACCGGGCACCGCCAAATCAGGATAGTAAACAATGTACGCCCTGTCCATGCCTTTTAAAGCGGCGGCATAGGTATTTGGGTCATTCCATTCAAAAGAAGGCGCTGCACTCCGCGAACCGATTCTAACATTATGCCCAAGTTGCGTGAGGCCTTCTACCACTCTACGCCCTGTTTTACCCGTACCACCAATTACTAAAATGTTCTCTTTCATGACTTTAATTTTTTGGATGAATAATGATTTATGTAATCCGTAAGAATTTTGAGTACTTATCAATCAAGCACATAGCAAAGGTGAAGGGAAATAGCGTGGTATTTTTGACCGCAAAAGCCAAGGTTTTGACATTTTGCGCCAACCGCGTTGCGCCAACCGCGTTGCGCCAACTGCGTTGCGCCAACTGC
>CAKZMZ010000069.1 GCA_937129345.1 uncultured Thalassovita sp.
GGTAAAAACGGCATTACGTGCTGGCCTACTATGCTGGTGGGCCTGGGGTTTTGCAAAACCCCATCTTTGATCATTAAAGAAGCCCCACCGGGAATGCGCTCCTCTCCTGGTTGAAAAACTAGTTTTACGGATCCCTTCAAATCATTTTTTACCGACTGTAAAATAGAAGCAGCCCCAAGAAGGGAAGCAGTATGCACATCGTGCCCACAAGCATGCATCACACCTTCATTTTTGGATTTATAAGAAACCTCATTGGCCTCGGTTATGGGCAGTGCATCCATATCTGCGCGTAGTGCAATGACTTTCTCATTGTCACCATTTCCTTTGATTATAGCGGTAACACCGGTTCCCGCTACATTTTCTTTGGGTTCCAAGCCCATTTCTTTAAGTCTTTTAGAAACAAAGGCGGCTGTTTTGTGCTCTTGAAAAGACAATTCGGGATGCCTATGCAAATGTCTCCTGATATTTATAGTTTGTTGGTGAAGCTCTTTGGCTAAAGATTTCACTTTTTCTTTCAGTTCCATGATCTCAATTTAAAAACAAAAAAATGGGTTAAACACAATTGGTTTTTTTTAGACATTTAAAAAATTCTTATCGAAGCAACTTAAAAGTCATACTACAACATTTTAGCTTAAAAAATGTCTCAAAAGCAAGATAGCTATTATAAAAGCTTCTATTTGTTAGAATACAAAGGTAAAAAAGAGGCATTACTTTTTATTTACACTAATTTAATTAGGAATGTATTTTTTGAAATCTCAATTTATATAGCTTAGTAGCATATTTAACCATAAAACCCCTTATGAAAAAGATAGCACTCGATATGGACGACGTAATTGCAGATTACGTGGGCAAAGCGATCAAAACTTATGAAGAAGAGTTTGACACCAAGGTAGATAAAAGCTTAATGGACGGTAAAAAGGTCTGGCAGATCATTCCTGAAGAACACGCAAAAGTTGTAAGGTCATTTCCATACAGGGCGGGCTTTTTTAGAGATTTGGCCATTAAACCTGGCGCTAGAGAAACCATAGAGGAGCTCCAGCAAAAATATGAGGTTTTTATAGTTACTGCAGCTATGGAGTTTCCTGGTTCATTTTTGGATAAATACGAATGGATTAAAGAGTATTTACCCAACTTCTCTTGGAGAAACCTTGTATTTTGTGGTCATAAGCACATTATTGACGCAGACTATTTGGTTGATGATCACGACAAAAATCTAAATACATTTACTTCTGGCGAGCCTATTCTATTTTCTGCTCCACATAATACTCATTTAGATTGTTACAGAAGGTTTGATAATTGGCAAGATTTGCATGATTACTTTTTGTGAAAGCCAAGTATCCTTATTTTTAATAGGGTAATTTTTTTTAAATGATAATAGAATTGAAAAAATGCTAAACCATAATATAAAAAACCAACTCACACTTGAGCAGCAATGGGAGGTGCTTTGTACTAAACTTTCCAGAAACTTAGGTGTGAAAACACCAGATTTAAATGCAATACTTTTTTTGATCGGAGTTCAAGAACTCGGACAAGGCAAGCAATACTATAGTAAAGAGGAAAAACAAGACTTAATGCACATAGCGATTTGTAAAGTGCTTTCTCTATCAGGTTACTATGAGCTAAATGGCTTAGATAAAAATGGCTGGCCGCATTGGGAACTCAAAAAGAAGCTTCCTTATATAGATTTGCTTTCGCAAGAAGCTTTTCTTAAAATGCACATTATAGAATATTTTGAGACTGAGATAAACTGGTAATAACTAAATGACGACAAGAAACTTAATCAGCTATAATATTAACGGTGTAAGAGCAGCTTTAAAAAAGGGGCTAGATGAATGGCTGCAAGAAGAAAACCCAGATATTGTTTGCTTACAAGAAATAAAGGCTACACCTGATCAATTAGACGTTTCTGTTTTTACAGATTTGGGATACGAGTGCTATTGGTTTCCCGCAGAAAAAAAGGGATACAGCGGAGTAGCAGTTTTTACCAAGGTTAAGCCCGATGCTGTAGACTATGGCATGAACATAGAAAAATACGACAAAGAAGGTAGGCTGATAAAGTTAGATTTTGGAGAAATAAGCTTGATCAACACCTACATGCCTTCTGGAACTACAGGAGATATAAGGCAAGACTTTAAATACGAATGGCTCGACGATTTTTACTATTACATCAATCAATTAAAAAAAGAGGGAAGAGAAAAACTGATCATTTGTGGAGATTTTAATATCTGTCATAAAGAAATAGACATACACAACCCAAAGAGCAATAAAAATACTTCAGGTTTTTTACCTGAAGAAAGGGCCTGGGTTAGTAAATTTATCGGTTCAGGTTTTACTGACTGTTTTAGATTTTTTCATGAAGAGCCTCATAAGTACAGTTGGTGGAGTTATCGAGCTAGGGCTAGAGAAAAAAACCTCGGTTGGCGTATAGATTATTTCATGTCTTCAACAAATTTAGATAAACAATTAAAAGACTGCGATATATTAATGGATGTGGTACATTCTGACCATTGTCCGGTTAAGCTGTCTATTTCAATTTAATTACTTACAGTAACTTACAGCACAGCACTGTACTATTAACATAAGTATTACTCTCGCGCAAATACTTAACTGAACGGCATTTCGTACAAATAATGACCAAAATTGCTTTCACTACGCTATGTAGTCATTGGTCTTTATACTTTAATCAAAAGATAATTGTACGCGATGAAAAATCTTCTAATAATTTTTTTGATAGCAGGATTACTGTTCGCAGGCTGTACTTCCAACAATGCTCCAGAAACCAATGTATATGAACTAAAGGAGACTAAAGGAGGAAGGTACTACGGAGGCGTCTTTAATTTGAATGAATCTGAATATATCAAAAATCTTAACCCCATCAGTATTATCGATGTGTACTCTTACAGAGTAGCTTCGCAGGTTTATGAAGGCCTTTTTAAATTTAACCAAGTAGATATTACTCATGTAGAGACTGGACTAGTAGACTCTTACATGGTAAGTGATGATCAAACCAAATACACTTTTCATTTAAAAGAGGGTGTATTTTTTCATGATGATCCATGCTTTAAAGATGGTAAAGGCAGAGAACTCAAAGCACAAGATGTGGTTTACTGCTTTAAAAGAATCTGCACTTACGATAAGAGCAACCAAAGTTTCAATCTTTTTTCAGGTATAGTAAAAGGTGCAAACGAATTCTATCAAATTAGTAAAAAAGGAGATGTAGATGGTTTAGAAGTAGAAGGAATCAAAGCCATTGATGACTACACTTTGGAAATAGAGCTCATTAAACCGAACTCTATCTTTTTATTCAACTTGGCAAGGCCAGGCGCTTTTATCTATCCTAAAGAAGCAGTAGAAAAATATGGCGATGAAATGCGATCAAAGTGTGTTGGTACAGGCCCATTTAAAATAGCTGCTGTAGAAGAGGATATTTCCATCTTGCTAAAGAAAAATGAAAATTACCATGAAACCGATGAGTTTGGCAATAAACTACCATATCTAGCAGCCATCAATATCAACTTTTTAAAAGATAAAAAAATTGAGTTGATGGAATTTAAGCAAGGTAATTTAGATATGATGTATCGATTACCAACAGATCACATTATAGAGATTTTAGATGATGCTGCTTCGAGCGAGGGGGAGGCACCGCAATTTGAACTACAAAGAGAGGCCGAGATGTCAACCCAGTTCTTAGCCTTTAATAACTTTAAAGGAATCTTTGCTAACAAAGATGTAAGAAAAGCCTTTTCTTTTGCTATAGATAGGGAAAAAATCCTAGATTATGTCTTAAATGGTGAAGGTTACGACATAGGAAAATACGGCTTTACGCCACCTTCTTTCAGAAATTACGATATTACACAAATACCAGGTTTTAATTTCAATCTTGATTCTGCTAGATTTTATCTCAAAAAAGCAGGATACCCAGAAGGTAAAGGATTTCCAGAAATAACACTCGATTTAAATGCCGAGGGTGAAAGGTACACCAATGTTGCTACTGAAGTACAAAAACAATTAAAGGACCATCTAAATATCAATATTAATGTAAACATTGCCCCAATAGCTCAAATTACCGAGAAAAGTCTTTCAGGAGATTTTGATTTGCTAAGATTAGCATGGGTTGCTGACTATCCAAGTCCTGAAAACTTTTTGTGGTTCTTTTATGGTAAAAATGTTCCAGATAAAAAAGACGAAAAATCTTACCCTAACTTTACAAGATATCACAATGAAGCTTTTGACAAGTATTATGAAGAAGCTTTAAACGCACGTAATGAAATTGAGGCCAACAAGAATTTTATGGTGGCTGAAAAAATACTTATGAAGGATGCACCAGTACTTATGCTTTGGTATGACGAGGGGTATAGATTGCTCCAATCTTATGTTAAAAATTTCCCTAATAATCCAATGCAGTATAGGGATTTTTCTAAAGTTTACAAGGTACCAGTAAAAAAAGTGGCTCAAAAAGAAGGTTAAATCAAGTACCTCTTGTTTTTTTAATGAAACCTCACTAAACTTTATTTGGTTTTAATACCGAATAAAGTTTAGTGTCTTTACTTTTTTAACTATTTAGTATGCTTAAGCAAAACATTGAGAGTTTTAAGAAAAAATATTACTTAAACCTAGTAATCAAGGGTAGCATCTCAGCCTTATCTATAATCCTAACTATTTTCTATTTTGTAAACATAGTTGAGTATTTAGGAAATTTTGGTACCGTAACTAGAGCCATACTTTTTTATACATTAATAATCGCTTTAGCAGCCTCATTCTATTTATGGATATTTAAACCACTATTTAGCCTTTTAAATAAGAAAAAGCAGTTAAGCGATTTAGATGCTGCTTTCAGAATTGGTTCTTACTTTCCTCAAATTAAAGATAAACTTCTCAATGCGCTGCAGTTGGAGGGTATGGAAAAGAAAACCGATTTAATTGAAGCCAGCCTTCAGCAAAGAGAAAACTCTATACAGGGCATCGATTTCTCTGAGGCCATAGATTTGAAATCGAACAGAAGGTATTTAAAATACCTAACCATTCCTATCTTATTTATTGTTATTACGGTATTGATAAGACCCGATTTTTTTTCTGTTAGCACTCCAAGGATAATCAACTACACAGAAAAATATGAATTAAAGGCGCCTTTCGACTTCATTTTGCAAAACGAAGACTTAAAAGCATTCAAAAATGATGATTTTAAGATCAACCTTAAAATGGAAGGTACAGCGCTTCCTCAAAATGTACAATTGCTTACCTCAGATGGAAGAAAACTGAAAATGAATGCCGAAGAAGCTGGTCTATTCTCATTCACCTTTAAAAAAATACAAAGACCTTTTTCTTTCAATTTTGAGGCCTCAGGTTTTTCTTCTGACGCTCATGAAGTTGAAGTATTATCTAGGCCAAGCTTGAGAAACTTTAATGTTTATCTCAATTACCCTGATTACATTAATAAGAAAGGGGAGAGAATAGAAAATACTGGCAATTTAATAGTACCTGAGGGAACAGAGATAGAATGGCAGTTTAAAACCTTGGAAGCCAATAACTTATTAGTAAATTTTGATGATAAATCTACTGTTGAGGCCAAAAGAACCGACGAAAATGTATTTAGTTTTGATAAAGTAGCAAAAGAGTCAGGCACTTACCAAGTACTACTTAAAAACGAGTATAGCAATAACAAAGATATCATAGAGTATTTTCTTAATGTAACACCGGATGAGTATCCTTCTATATCTCTTAGGCAGTTTCAGGATACAGTTATGTATGACTATTTAGTTGTAGGAGGAAACATTGGCGACGATTATGGTATAACAGCTCTACAACTCAAGTACAAGATTTCTGATGGAACTTTCAATGAAAATGATAAGAACTTTGAGACTATCAACCTAAACTTTAATCCGAAAGTGATCAATCAAAGTTTCTTTTATAAGCTGAATATCAATGACTTAAATATTGAAAAAGGTCAAAAGCTAGAGTATTTTGTGCAGGTTTGGGATAACGACGGGTTCAATGGAAGAAAGAGTAGCAAATCTTCAGTTTTCGCTTTTAAATTTCCTTCTAAAGAAGAAGTTAAGGCTGAACTTGCCAAAAACAGCAAGCAAGCTCAAGATAAATTGGAAGAATCTCTAGATAAAGCCAAGGATATGAACAAGGATATAGAGGATCTTCAAAATAAATTGAAGGGCAAAAAGAAATTAGATTGGCAAGACAAAAAAAATATAGAAAAGCTTCTAGAAAAGAATGAAGACTTAAAAAAGGAGATAGAAAAGCTACAAAATATTAATAAGCAGTTTAACGAGAAGAATCAAAAATTCAATACCAATAACGAAAAGCTAGCCGAAAAGGCACAGCAGCTTCAAAAGTTAATGGACGAACTACTTGATGAAGAAACTAAAAAACTTTATGATGAACTCAATGAACTGCTAGAACAGAATTACATCAACCAAGAACTACAAGAAAAACTCGATAATATAGAGTTAAAAGAACAAACGCTCGAAAAAGAGTTGGAGAGAGCACTAGAGCTTTTCAAGAAACTCAAATTTGATACAAAGGCAGAGGAAATTGCCAAAGAACTCGAAGAACTTGCCGAAAAGCAAGAAGATTTGGCAGAAGAAACAGAGGATACCAAAAACAAAGAATTGGACGATATCAAAGAAAAGCAAGAAGAACTAAACAAAGACTTTGAGGATATTAAAAAAGAGATGGATGATCTTAATGAAATTAACGAGTCATTAGAAAATCCTAAGAGTCTTGAGCAGTTTGATAAACAAGAGCAGAACATAGAGCAAGAGCAAAAAAATATTGATCAAAACCTAGAGCAAAAGAAACAAAAGAAGGCATCAGAATCTCAACAGAAAACGTCTGATGAAATGCAGCAAATGGCGCAGAAAATGCAACAGATGCAGCAATCTATGGAAATGCAGCAAATGAGCGAGAATTACGATGATTTGAGAAAAATCCTAGAGAACTTGATAACTCTTTCTTTTGATCAGGAAGATGTAATGCTGGAATTTCAGAAAGTAAAAAGAATAGATCCTAAGTTTATAAAGCTGAGTCAAGAGCAACTTAAGCTAAAAGATGATGCCAAGATAATAGAAGATAGCCTCGTGGCGCTGTCTAAGCGGGTATTCCAAATAGAGTCATTTGTTACTAGAGAAGTAACACAAATGAACAAGTATATGGATGAGAGTATGGACGCCATTAAGAAAAGAACTCCTGAAATAGCAGCTAGTAAGCAACAATTTGCTATGACCTCAATCAATAATTTAGCATTGCTCCTCAACGATATACTCAAGCAAATGCAACAGCAAATGAGTCAGTCAATGAGCGGTAAGCAAATGTCAGAGAAGCAGGGAGGCAGCCCAAAACTCAGTGAATTGCAAAAGCAATTGAATAAAAAAATAGAAAACCTTAAAAAGAGTGGAAAAACTGGCAGGCAATTATCAGAAGAATTAGCTAAGTTAGCAGCAGAGCAAGAAATGATAAGAAATGCCATGAAAAAAGGCATGGGGCAGAGCGGAATGGGAGAAAATGGAAAGCCTGAAAACGGAGGTGGCTCTGAACAAGAAGGTGGCGAAGAAGGAAAAGAAGGCAAAAATGGCAAAGACGGTGACAACGGTTACAAAGATCTTTTAGAAAAAATGGAGGAAACCGAAGAAGATTTAGTAAACAAAAAAGTCACAGAAGAATTATTAGAGAGACAGGCAGATATTTTAACTCGTTTACTAGAATCTGAAAAAGCAGAAAAAGAACGAGAGCTAGATAATAAAAGAGAGGCTAAAACAGCCGAACAGGATTTGCAAAAGAATACACCTGAAGATTTTTCAGAGTATCTAAAATTAAAAGAGATGCAAATCGAACTATTAAAGACAATTCCTACTTCTTTAAATCAATACTATAAGAAGCAGGTAAATGAGTATTTCAAGAAAATTAAAAATTAGAAGTAACTTGATAGAAAAGATGAGCAAATCATTAAAACTCAAGATTCCTTCACTGATTGATAACATCAGGATAGTGGAAAGCTTTATAGACCACGCTAGGGAAACTTTTAATTTTAATGATGACATTTACGGTAACATCATGATTGCTGTAACGGAATCTGTGAACAATGCTATTGTTCATGGTAACCAGAACGACAAAAATAAAAACGTTCATCTCGAACTGGTGGTAGACGAAAACAACGTAAACTTTTTAGTGAGAGACGAAGGCAAAGGTTTTGATTACAGCAAACTACCCGACCCAACTTCACCTGAAAATATAGACACTCCGGGAGGTAGAGGAATATTTCTGATAAAGCATTTGGCCGACGAAGTGAAATTCAAGGAAAACGGTTCAGAAATAAAAATGATATTTTACATGAATGCTTAATTGAGATTAATGGCAACCCAGAAAGTATTTTTTTTTATGAAAATATCTCTGACTTTAAAATTGAGAATGAACAGAAGTTAGAGAATTGGATTTTGAAAATTATTCAAAAACAAAAAATGAAATTAGTATGCGCTAATTTCATTTTTTGTAATGACCCATACCTAATCGAAATAAACAAAGCTTACCTTTCTCACGATACCTTTACAGACATTATTACTTTTGATAATAGCGACTCCCCCGATTCTATAGAAACAGACATTTTTATAAGTATTGAAAGAGTAAAAGAAAATGCAGCTATTCAAAATACCGAGTTCATAAAAGAACTTTATAGAGTTATGATACATGGCATATTGCATTTACTCGGATACAGAGATAAGACCTCAGAAGAAAAAAAAATCATGAGAGAGCAAGAGAACATTGCTTTAGAAGACTTATATGGTAGTATCGATATTTAATAAGGCCAAGCACAATACATAAATTGATATCGTCAGTTTACTCTACTCCATAAATATCTTTTAAGACTATAGCATTCTATTATCAGTGTACATATGCGTTGATAATGAACATGATAGATACTTTCTGTTTTTCTTGGAGCCACTAACCCGTAAGTCATGCATAGAGTTTATGAATACAATCAATCAGCTTAATAAACAAATTTCTGTTCGCGAAAAACTGAATAATAATTTGTAGATATTATTCGATAAAAAAACCGAGTTATTTTCATTTCATGATAACTCCTGCCACTTGTGTATAGCCACTTCATGAACAGCGACTGATTTTTGTCAAAACTCAAAATAGCTCAATTTTAGATTTCTATGTCATTTGACACCGATTTTATTCACGACTCGTCAATTTGTTTTCTAGTAAGCAAACTAAAAGCTCTAAATTTAACTTAATACAGATAATCAGTTAATTGCTTAATTTAATATCATTTTAAAGACCAGCGACTAACTTTGCAGCATTATTAAATCTTATAGTAAACCATATATAAAAAATTTTTCACCATATTTAGTTTAAACCAATAATGTTCCACGTGGAACATCAATCGATTAGATATGAAAAACAATTATGATATTATAGTAGTTGGGGGTGGACACGCAGGATGCGAAGCTTCTCATGTAGCAGCTAAAATGGGTGCTAAAGTTTTACTCATCACTATGGATATGAATAAAATAGCACAAATGAGCTGTAACCCTGCTATGGGCGGCGTAGCTAAAGGGCAAATCATTAGAGAGATTGATGCATTAGGAGGAATGAGCGGGATTATCTCAGATAAGTCGACCATACAGTTTAGGATGCTTAATAAATCAAAAGGACCTGCAATGTGGAGTCCCAGGGCACAAAATGATAGAATGAGATTTGCGGAAGCTTGGAGGCTAGCACTTGAAGAAAACCCAAACGTAGATTTTTGGCAAGAAATGGTAACAGAGATACTTGTTAAAAATGAAAGGGTTTATGGAGTAAAAACCGGTTTAGGTGTTGAGTTTTATGCTAAGTCTGTCGTACTAACTAATGGTACTTTCTTAAATGGTTTGATACACATAGGCGAGAAAAACTTTGGAGGTGGTAGAGCAGGGGAAAGATCATCTAAAGGAATGACTGAGCAGCTGGTTCAATTAGGTTTTGAATCAGGAAGAATGAAAACAGGAACGCCTCCTAGAGTAGACGGTAGGTCTATTGATTATAGTGTAATGGAAGAACAAGAAGGCGATGAAGTACCAGGAAGGTTCTCTTACCTTGGGGATTTCAATAATTATAAATCTCAGAGGAGTTGCCATATAACCTATACCAATGAAGAAGTCCATGAAAGTCTGAAAAAAGGTTTTGATCGATCTCCAATGTTCAACGGAAGAATTCAAGGTCTAGGCCCCAGATATTGTCCATCTATAGAAGATAAAATAAATCGTTTTGCAGAAAGGAATAGGCATCAAATATTTGTTGAGCCTGAAGGCTGGGATACTATAGAAGTTTATGTGAATGGGTTTTCAACTTCATTACCCTTTGAGATTCAGTATGAGGCTTTAAAGAAAATCAAAGGTTTTGAAAATGCAGTTATGTTCAGGCCTGGTTATGCCATAGAATATGACTTCTTCCCACCTACACAACTAAACATGACCTTAGAGACAAAACTTATAGAAAATCTCTTTTTTGCAGGGCAAATTAATGGTACCACCGGTTATGAGGAAGCAGCTTGCCAAGGTTTGGTCGCTGGCATAAACGCATGGAGGAAAATCAATCGAGAGCCTGAATTTATTCTTAGCAGGTCTGAAGCTTATATTGGCGTACTAATAGACGACCTTATAAATAAGGGTACAGATGAACCCTATAGAATGTTCACGTCTAGAGCAGAATATAGAATACTGCTCAGACAAGACAATGCCGACATAAGACTTACAAGAAAAGGATATGAGATAGGTTTGGCCTCTAAAAAAAGGATGAAACTTGTAGAAGAGAAACAAAGAAACCTTTCTGATATTATGAAACTTCTTAAAGAAGAGAGTATTGCTCCTGAAGTAGTGAATGAAACACTACAATCTTTAAATTCTTCTCCACTTACTCAAAAAGTAAAATTGGCTCAAATTGTAAAAAGACCCCAAGTGCAATTGCTAGATCTAGAAAAAGGCAGTAGTCAATTAAAAGAGAAGTTATCCAATTATGAAGTAGAGGTTAAAGAACAGGCAGAGATTTTACTTAAATACGAAACATATATTGAAAAAGAACAAAAAATTGCAGTAAAATTAAATAAACTCGAAAACCTCAAAATAAATGAGTCTTTAAATTACAGTGAAATAAAGGCTATGTCTAATGAGGCTAGAGAAAAGCTTGAAAAAGTGAAACCAAAAACAATAGGCCAAGCATCTAGAATCAGTGGTGTGAGCCCTGCAGATATCTCAATTTTGATGGTCTATTTAGAAAGCAGAAATAATTAAACTGAAACTTGCCTAAAATCTAAATCAGTTATATGAAAACTAGGCTATTGATTTTGTATGCATCGTGCTTTCTGTTATTGAAATGCGCTAGCGTGCAACCTCCTCCTGGTGGTCCAAGGGATGAAACAGACCCTGAACTACTAAGTACCATTCCTATAGATGGTAGTAAAAACTTTAAGGGTAACTCTGTACAGTTTATATTTGATGAAGATGTTCAATTAGACAACATCTATAAACAGTTGCTCATTACTCCGATAACCGAAGACCTTAAGTACGAATCTAGAGTAAAAAGAAATAGGGTTATCTTAAATTTTGAAAGTGAATTTGCAGATAGTACTACTTATACTATCAACCTTAGAGATGCAGTAGTTGATGTTACTGAGAAAAATGTGGCTAAAAATGTAAAAATTGCTTTTAGTACGGGTAATTTCATTGACTCTATGAGTGTTTCTGGCAATGTAGCCGATTTATACTCTGGCTTACCACCTGAAGAAGCCATTGTAATGCTTTTTAGACCCGAAGATACTATTAATGTGCAAGAACCTTATTACTTGAGCAAAACAGACGAAGAAGGAAACTATATTATAGAAAACATAAAAGTAGCTGATTATCAAATATTTGCACTAGAAGAAAACGATGATAATTACAAGTATACAAAAGATGAAGAGGAAAAAATCGGCTTTTTAACGGATTTAATCCAATTAGATAGCATTATTAAAAATCTTAACTTTAAGGTTGCTTCTTATGATAATGTAGAGTTAGAGTACAGAAGAGCTACAAGCAGAAATCAATATGTAGAACTTAACTTTACCAAACCGCTCAAAGATATCTATTTAACATTTGAAGATAGCACATACCAAGACTCAATCTTTTATGCTATTGAAGAAGATGTGGTAAGGCTGTATTCAATAAAAAGTTTTGAAGAAGATACCGAAGAAGAAAATCAGCAAAACCAACAAAAAGATAAAAAGAAAAATAGAAGAAAAAGAAAGAAAAAGAAAACCGAAGAAGCCCAAGATATTGAAAATACTTTTTCCGAACCCGATTCTATTGTTGCCTATGTAAGGGCAATTGATTTTTTAGAAAATGAAGTATTAGATACGGCCAAGTTCATTTTTCAAAGAAAGCGTATAACTGAACCCGAAGATTTAACTTTAGAAGTTTCTCCAAAGCCAAATGAGAAAAAGATTGCTAAAGAGGTTTTTGATATAGAAATCGACTTTAGCAAACCTATAACTCAAGTAAATAAAAAAGGCCTCTATATACTTAATAAAAGAGACACAACACTTTATAGATTAGACACGCTTTACGCATTAGTAAATACAGATACCATTCAAATTACTGCCGACTCTACATTACTGATCAAGAATAACGCAGATAAAAATATTGAATGGCAAGATACTGTAAAGTTGGTTGTAGATGACCAATACATAATTGATTACCAGAAAGTTAGTTCAACTATTCAAAGACAATTACTAGTAGACAAAAGCACAAGTATTGTAAAAAAGGCTATAAAACTGAAAGATAAAAATAATGATAATTACAAATTTGCTTTGCAAGCTTTTGATTCTTCAGAATTAGAATTAGATACAGTTTATTACGATGAGGAAGTAACAGATACGCTTACCTTTAACCTAAAACTAGAAAGTAACCACTTACTTACAAAATTCATAATCGAGGATTACGAGTTTAACCCAAAGCAACAAATTTACATAGACTCAACAGCTTTTATATCTGTAGAAGATGATTCTGTCGAAAATACGGTGATAATGTACGAAGCTAAGCTAGAAGAAGATTATGGTACACTAGGGGGAAGGGTTGCACTATCTGATACCGTTTCATACTTTTTACAAGTGCTCGACAACAAGTACAACATGGAGCAAGAGAAGTACAATGTTTCTTCTTTTGAGTTTAACTATGTAGAACCTGGAAGTAAATATTTAAGGCTGCAAATAGATAATAACAAAAATGGCATTTGGGAGAAAGGATCTTTTAAACTAAGAATACCGGCAGAAGAGGTGTACTTCAGAAAAGAAGGTCCACTTGACTTGAGGCCTAATTGGGAAATTTTAGATATAAGCTTGTCTCCAGAAGACTTATCAACATATCAACAGAACAAACAGGAAAACTAATTAACAACATTATAATTTTGTTGATAAGCTGTTGACAATACTTGTTTTTTTATCAACATAATTCACAAAAAATTACACTTAAACAGTCATGTGATTTTTTTCATAAAAACTGTAAAGTTTTAAACATGAACTTACTGGATTATCAACATGGAAATCCGTGTTAAAAGTTATTCACATTATAGATTTACATTGTTGATAACTTACTTAAATCACTAATAATCAGATTTTTATAATTATATAAATATGTTGATAACTTTATGAAGAAGTAATATCTTAAAACATTAGAGAACTTATCAACATACTAACAACATAATAATAATAGTAAAGTAAGATTTTTAAATATTTTTAATTTTTTATTATTAATTAGTGATGTTGATAACTTGACATTGCCAATAAAAAAATAGGTCATTTTAAAACTTACTAAATTGACATGCCTATTTTTTTGATACTTTATACTTTACATTTTGGTTATAAATAAATATACTTAATACATAATTTTTCACCACGAATTTTTTTACCTTCTAATCCATGAAAAATTCCTATAGATATCCGATATTCTTCTTTGCATTTATATTCTTACAATTAAATGCTTTCTCTCAAGACAATACCTTAGAGTTGGCTAATGAGTACTACTCAAATAATGAATATGAAAAAGCCATAGAGCTGTATGAAAAACTTGTAAGAAGAAAAGATAACATCTCTAAAGTACATGATAATTACTTTGATGCCCTTCTTAGAGTGGAGGATTACAAAGAAGCTGAAAAGTACCTAAAGAAAATTCTTAAGGATGAGCCTTTAAATGCCAAATACAATGTAGACTACGGAGATATGCTGAAAAAAGAAGGCAAAAGAGATAAGGCCAAAGAATACTACGAAGAATACCTTAACAAAATAAAGAGAGATAATACTAGATTAAGATACGCAGCTATACATTTCATAAATCATAAAGAGTTTGAATTTGCCGAAGAGGCCTACTTGCACGGAAGAAAGAACAACAAATTTGAGTTCTATCAAGAATTGGCAGATTTATATGCGGTTTGGGGTAAAAAAGACAAAATGCTAGACGAGTACATGGCACTCTTATCTTATGACGACAGCCAGTTAGATTATGTCGAATCCATGATACAAGATAGGATTGCAGATGAAGAGGAATTTGAAAAACTAGAGCCCATGCTTGTGCAGGCAGTCCAAAAAAATCCAGACAAAACGGTTTTTAATGAAATACTTATCTGGTATTTTCTGCAAAAAAACTCTTTTTATAAAGCATTTATACAAGCCCGTGCTATAGATAAGAGGCAAAGGTTAGACGGATTTAAGATTATGGAAATAGGTAGGTTGGCATTAAATAATGACGCTTACAACGATGCCATAAAAATCTTTGAATATTTGGTAGACAGATACAATGACAAGCCAGTATATTCAATTTCGAGAAGAATGCTAATTATGGCAAAAGAGCAGCTGGTAAAAAATACATATCCTGTTGATATGGAAAAAATTAAATCGCTAGCAGTTGATTACAACCAAATAGTAAATGAACTTGGAGTAAATAGAAATACAGCAGACGCTATTAGAAGAATGGCTTTGCTACAAGCTTTCTATTTAAATAATAAAGATACTTCGATAACCATACTAGAAAACCTCATCCAAATAAGAGGAATGAAACAGTCGTTGATCTCAGAAGCAAAACTTGATTTGGGCGATATTTATTTGTTGAAGGGCGAACCTTGGGAAGCCTCTTTGTTATACTCACAAGTAGAAAAAGCAGAAAAAGATCAAAACCTAGGACATATTGCAAAACTCAAAAATGCGAAGCTCTCCTATTATAAAGGAGAATTTGAATTGGCAAGAGCTCACCTAGATGTACTAAAATTAGCTACCTCTAGAGAGATTGCCAATGATGCTATGGATTTATCTTTACTAATACAAGACAATCTCGATTTAGATACTACTGCATCAGTTATGGAAGAATTTGCAGCGATAGATTTATTGGTATTCCAGAGTAAATACCAAGAAGCCCTCAGCAGATACGACAATTTACTAAAGACCCATAAAGACCATAGCTTGGTAGATGAGGTACTTTGGGAAAGTGCAAATATTTATATTAAGTTAGGTGATTTTGAAAAAGGTGCAGACTTCTTAGAAGAATTACTCAAAAATCATAAAACAGATATTTTAGGAGACGATGCAAACTTTACTTTAGGAAAATTAAATGAAGAATATCTCAACAATCCAGATAAAGCCCTAGAAATCTATACAAATCAATTGAAAGATTATCCTGGTAGTATTTTTAATGTGGAGGCCAGAAAAAGACTGAGAAAGTTAAGAGGCGATAATCTGAATTGAGTTGAACTTAAACAAACCAACACTTGAGTTTAGGCTCCTGTTGTAAAACTACAACAACAATGTTTACTACATGAAGCCTATAAAAAAATCTCTAGCTTGGTTAAGAAATGATTTGCGCCTACATGACAATGAAATCTTAACACTTGCAACGGAAAAGTCACAGTTTGTGACAGTTTTGTACTGTTTAGATCTAGATTTATTCGGGCAGAATGATTTGGGATTAACTAAAACAGGATACTTTAGAACAAAATTTCTTTATGAAAGCCTATTAGATTTAAGGAAAAACCTCTCTAATATAGGAGGAGAGTTAGTGATTAAATACGGAAAACCCGAAAAAGTAATTCCTCTGCTTTGCAAAGAATACGGTTTTTCTCACATTTTTACTAGCAAGGAAATTACCTCAGAAGAAATAGATACGGAAAAAAAAGTTGAAGCAGAATTATGGAAGCAGCAAATTGAGATAAATTATGTTTGGCAACAAACGCTTATCCATCTAGAAGATATTCCCTTCTCAATAAATAACCTTCCAGATATTTTTACCCAATTCAGGAAAAAGGTAGAAAAATATACGTCTGTTCGGCCTGCATTATCGCCCATAAAATCTATAAAAAGTATTTCGATTTTATCTGATAGCCTACCCAGTTATGAAGAACTCGGGTTAGAGGTTTTACCTGAGGATAGCAGGCGTGCCATCGATTTTAAGGGTGGCGAAACTGAAGCACTAAAAAGATTGAATCACTATTTTTGGCAAGGGCAACATTTATCTACTTATAAAGAAACAAGAAATGGATTGATAGGCGAAGATTATTCTTCAAAATTTTCTCCTTGGTTGGCAAATGGCTGTCTGTCGCCTAGGTATGTTTACCAAGAGGTAAAAAACTATGAGAAGGAAATAAAGAAGAACTCCTCTACATATTGGCTGGTTTTCGAATTACTTTGGAGAGACTATTTTAAATATGTTGCTAAGAAATACGGAAATAAACTTTTTATAAAAGGAGGTATAAAAAGAGATTTTTCTCATGAATATGCATACAGGCCAGAAATTTTTAGTAAATGGATAGAAGGAAGAACAGGCGTACCTTTTATAGATGCCAATATGTTAGAATTAAAAACCACTGGTTTTATGTCTAACAGAGGTAGGCAAAATGTAGCCAGCTTTTTAGTCAAAGATTTAAAGCAGCCTTGGATATACGGCGCATCTTATTTTGAAACAGCTTTGATAGATTACGATGTTTGTAGTAATTGGGGTAATTGGAACTACGTAGCAGGAGTAGGCAACGACCCAAGAGAAAACAGGTATTTTAATATAGTAAGCCAGGCAAAAAGATACGACAAACAAGCAGATTATATAAAACACTGGTTGCCAGAATTAGAAAACGTTCCTAGCCAACAGGCACATACCGTTTGGAACCTTTCTTACAAAGAGCAAGAGCAACACAATTTAAAATTGGGTGGACATTACCCACACCCTGTTGTAGATGTGGGTAAATGGGAAAAAAACGCTAGATAATAATCATCTAATGGTTACACTGTTCTACCTGTGTAACCATTAATGCCTCCTTTTAAATTATAAATTTTTTCAAATCCCATTTTGGCCATTCTCCTACAAGCTTTGGCTGATCTTCCTCCTCTTTGGCAATAAACAAAGTAGGTTTTCTCCTTATCAAACTTAGAGAGCTTATTATTAAAGTTCGGGTTAAGTATATCTATATTCATTGCATGAGGAATTTTTTCATCATCAAACTCATTTCTACTCCTTACATCTATAATCATAGATTTAGAGGTTTCTCTGATTTGTTTCTGAAACTCCTCTGCATCTAAAGTGGTGTATTTTTTCTCTCCACCAAATAAATTTTTTAAAAAATCTAGCATATCGTACCGTTTATATTAAAGTGTAAAAATAGTCAGTAGTTATTACATTTTGCAATTGCCTTGAATTCAAATGGATTTAGAATTACATTTGAAGGATTTTTAAAGGCAAAGCGATGAAAAAAAAGATATTAATTTTTGCGCAAGCTGTTTTCTTTTACTTGATTTTTATTCTTGTAGGCTATACCATAACCGGTAGGATAGAAAGGCAACATGAGGTTTTACCAGAGTATGCCAATATTAAAATCAACAATAGAAATTTAGGGATAGCAGAAATGGCAAAAGAATATGAGCCAATGATCCTATCTGATCAGACCACTCCCGAGCCAATCAATTTGCAGTATGAAATTTCAGAAAATGATAGCGATTTTATAATTACATACCATGCAGAATGGGAAGATGAAAAGCATCCTAATCTTGCACAAGACATTGCTTGGCGAATATTCAGATTTGCCTACTTTGGGTTTACCACCAAGGATAGTGAGTACATCCAAATTAATGTAAACAAGCAATCGGGCAAATTGGTAAAGGCTGTGTTTGATAGCCCTGTAGATGGTGGTTTTAGCATATGGGCGCATGATCGTAGAACAACCAAGAAATTAGAGCATCTAAGTGGTGATACCTATCGTTTGTTTCAAGAGGAAATGGAAAATGCCAAAACTGTAAAATTAGAAAATAATAAACTTATTCTTGAGGTTGGCAATTGGAACCATCTTTTTAACATACCCAATGAAAATAAGAAAAGTCCTGCTATTTCTTTTGGTATAGAGTATTTAACCAATGAAGATTATAAGTGGTACAAATATGCAAGACGCCATCACGGAGAGGTATTCACTCCTAAGAGTCCTGCAAATACTCCAATCATATTTTTTGTTAGCATCATTTTTATTACTTACCTAGTGATTATTCTGAAAGATTATGCTTTTGCCGGAAAAGCAGAAGAAGTAGAAAAAACAAAAAATGCCTAAGCCCTTTTATAGATAAAAAATTTCGAATCTTTTAAGGTATTTTCACTATTGCCCAGTTCAAAAATATATTCTTTTTGGCTGGCTACTAAGGTTATAGGATTATCGGCCCTATTTTCTTTAGGGTTACAATGGTAGCCAAGTATCTTATAATCTTTGCTGTAGGGGATCAAATCTTTATAAAATGCATGCACTCCATCGTAATGGAAACATAAGTCATGAAAAATAGTAGGCTTATTCACCTTATGTTTTTTTAACCACTCAAAAATAGTATCAGCATTTCCTATATCTCCTGAATAAACGATGGCTTGATCAGATTCAAAAAATGCGTAGCCAAAAGAAGTCATTCCATCTACATGCTCTCCTGAAGTATCTATGCATTGAATGTTTTTACATTTAGATAAGGGAGAAAATTCTACGTATTTTTCAGGAAAAACAGTAGTAGCTTTTAAAAAGCTGTACAACTCATCTTTAAACTTTTCATTAGGAAATAAAATTTCTACCTTTCCCAAGTTCAATTTAAAATAATAATAAAGTATTAGTGATGAAAGACCACCAACGTGATCATCGTGTAAATGGGTAATCAATATTTTATCTAATTGCTTGATCAATTCTGTTTTTATCAATTTAGGAAATATCGAAAAACCACAGTCTATCAAGATATTTTCACCGCCTACTTGAACGATTGCCGATGAGTTACCAAGTTCTACATCAAAGGCTCCACCTGTACCTAAAAACTTAATATCCATTTTTATAAAATTGATTTATGAGCCTACAGTGCCAAATAGATACCATTTTTTCCTTTATGTAGTAAACAAAAAGAATTTGGTAACTTTATTTCCTCTTACAGTGCAAACACTGTTAGGTTTAACAACTACACATTCACAAATATCAAAAAATGAAAACCACACCAATTATCATCTATTTGTTATTTCTCACATTTACTGCATTTGCGCAAGTAAAATTTACGCCATACCAAGAGAGGTTAAAATCTGGAGAGCAAAGAACCCAACTAGAAGAAGCCTCCATCATTTCAGAACTAGAGTTTAAAAATATTGGACCTACCGTAATGAGCGGTAGGGTAGTAGATTTAGACGTGAACCCTCAGGATCCTAGCCATTTTTATGTTGCGTATGCTTCAGGGGGCCTATGGAAAACAACAAGTAATGGAACAGCTTTTTCGCCCATGTTTCAGCACGAAACTACTATGACTATTGGAGATATTGCTGTAGATTGGGAAAATAATGAAACCATTTGGGTAGGAACTGGAGAAAACAATTCTAGTAGATCTTCTTATGCAGGAAGTGGTATCTATAAAAGTACAGATAAGGGAAAAACTTGGCAATATTTAGGGCTAGCAGAAACGCATCATATTGGCAGAATCATACTACATCCCTCTGACCCAAATACTGTTTGGGTGGCAGCACTCGGTCATCTATATTCTCCCAATAAAGAAAGAGGTATTTACAAAACTAGTAATGGGGGTAAAAACTGGAAAAAAGTGCACTATGTAAATGAAGATGCGGGTTTTGTCGATTTAATTATCCACCCTAAAAATCCTGATGTTTTGTATGCCGCATCTTGGGAAAGGGAGCGGAGCGCTTGGGATTTTAAAGGCGCGGGCAATGGCTCAAATATTTATAAAAGTACCGATGGCGGAGAAAATTGGGAAAAATTAAATACAAAGGGAAGTGGATTTCCAGATAATGAAGGGGTGGGAAGAATAGGTTTAGACATTTCTCAATCTGATCCTAATATTGTTTATGCAGTACTAGACAACCAAAACAGAAGACCAAAAACCGATGAAGAAACTCTAGTTGTGAATAAATCGATGCTAGAAAAAATCTCTAAGGAAGATTTTTTGCAATTGTCTGATCAAGAGATCAATGCTTACTTAGATAAATACAATTTTCCTAGGCAATACAATGCTGCAGATATTAAAAGTGCAGTTGAAACAGGAGAGATAAAACCAAATGCCTTGGTAGAATATTTAGCTGATGCAAATGCCGATTTGTTTGATACTCCCGTGATTGGTTTAGAAATTTATCGGTCTAAAGATGCTGGAAACACTTGGGAG
>CAKZMZ010000070.1 GCA_937129345.1 uncultured Thalassovita sp.
TAATGTTGCAAGCCATAGAAATGAAAGAAAATTATGTGGAATTTTATTTTCCGTCAGGCTTGTATAATTACTACCGTGAGTATTACCCAGAGGAGTATCCAGTATATAAACCCTTCATGATTTTTTTTAGGTCGGGTGATAAAGAATTGGGTCTTAAAGAACTAAATTTGGCGGTAAAGAAATCGGTCTTTACCTATCCTGAGGCCGCTAGTTATTTATCTAAGATATATTTTTACTTAGAGAAAGAGCGAGACAAGGGCTTGGCCATTTTTAGAAAATTGCTAAAGAGATATCCGGAAAACGATTATTTTATACTTGGCTATTTAAAAGCCCTTGCAGACATAGAGCGCTATAAGGCATTAAAAAACTATGTAGATGAATCATCTAATAGACCTTACTTTAAGATGGGTTTTGCTACTTTTAGGGGTTTGTATCTGTTAAATGAGGAAAAAGATTACAGTAAAGCCAAACTGTGTTTTGATGAGGCTTTGGAATTAGATAAGAAAACCCATGGTTTTGGAAGTGCTTTTTATCATTACATATATTTGGGGCTGAGCGATTATTGGGGTAAAATGGGCGATGAGGAAAAAATGAACTACTACAAAAAAAAGGCAAAAAAAGAAAAAGACTGAATGTAAAATTAATCTTATATGGGGCTTTTAGATCAAAAGTTTGGGCAGGGTGGCGTAGTCGTTACCAAAGTGGATGACCTGATCAATTGGGCCAGGCTATCTTCTATGTGGCCTATGGGCTTTGGGCTTGCCTGTTGCGCTATAGAAATGATGTCTACTTATGCTTCAGGTTATGATTTAGACCGATTTGGGGTTTTCCCCAGAGCATCTCCTAGGCAGTCTGATGTTATGATTGTGGCAGGTACGGTTACTTTTAAAATGGCCGATAGAGTGAGGAGGCTGTACGAGCAAATGGCCGAACCCAGATATGTGATTTCTATGGGCAGTTGCTCTAATTGTGGTGGGCCTTATTGGGAACATGGCTACCATGTTGTAAAAGGCGTAGACAGGATCATACCAGTAGATGTATATGTACCCGGTTGCCCTCCTAGGCCAGAAGCCTTGATCGGCGGTTTCTTAAAACTCCAAGAAAAAATAAAAACCGAAACATTAATGGCACCGAAGGCCTTGGAAAAAATCATGGACCAAGAAAACACAAAAAGCTAATATGCTAGAGAAAATAAAAAACTTAATAGAAAGCACGGTAGGAGAGGGCACTGTCTTAGGCGACATGGACAATGCTTGGGAATATGGTTTTGAAATAATGCCAAACAAAATAAAAGAAGTTTGTTTTTTATTGCGGGATAGTGAAAACACTTACTTCGATATGCTTTCTTGCATCACAGGTCTAGATGACATGCCCAATGAAGACACTTTAGAAGTGGCCTACAATTTATATTCTCTCCCTTATAAGCAAAAACTCGTACTTAAGGTTAAACTTTTAAGAGAAACGGATAAGGGTAATTTGCCAATAATCGATTCTGTGTGCGAGGTTTGGGCTACAGCCAATTGGCTAGAGCGTGAGGTTTACGATTTAATGGGGATTAATTTTCAAGGTCATCCCGATTTGAGAAGAATATTATTGCCTACTGATTGGAATGGATATCCACTCAGAAAAGATTATCAATTACAAGAATATTACCATGGCGTAAAAGTAGAATATTAAGAACTAGTCGTCATTTTATCGCTCTACTTTAGTTTTTTATTTCTTGTTTTTGGGCTTACTTAAGTTGTTAAATGTAATGGTTCTGTGCATTTGAGAGCGATGCCTTCCCTCAGCAAAGTTGCGTTTTTTACGGTGTTTTGTGGCCCTCCCTTGCACATGTGCCCTCCATTTGCGCCAGCTTTTCGGTTTTAGATTTCTTCGCATAATTTTGATTACGTCTTTTTCCGTAACACCAAATTGCATTTCTATGGCATCGAAAGGCGTTCTATCTTCCCATGCCATTTCTATAATCCTGTCAGTGTCTGTTTCAGAGAGTTTTTTGATTCTACTGTTCATGTTTAATATACATTTTGTGCTGCAGCGGTGTTTTGGTAGATGAAACAAGCAAAGTGCTTTTTATCTTGCGCGTTTTTGCTTTTGGCTTATACGCCATAGCCTCTAGCTACGTTTATGAATAGTTGTTTGAGGAATAAGATTTTTTTATGAAGAATTTTTTTAAAAGCTTCTCATTTTTCTCTTTAGGGGGCAAAGTATATATTCTAGTAGCACTTTTTATCATTTTCTTAACATCCTTTAGTGCTTTGATCACTTTTAGGTTGAGCAGAACCACTACTTACAATGAAAGAATTGTTGAATTGAGGTTACCGCTCATTAAAATGAGTAAAGAGATACTACATGCCATAGACCGCAGCATGGCTTCTTCTAGGGCGCACATAATTGTTGGCAATGAGGAGACGAGTAAACAAAGAGAAGAAGACTGGAAAAGCGCAACGGCTTACATATCAGGCATTGTAAATACCACGAAAAATTTAAGGGAAAACTTTGTAGGTAATACAAGCCTTGATTCTATACCTGAAAAATTGGCGAGATACGGTAGAGTGCAAAGTAAAATTGACAATGTGGTGTCAAAGCATTTTGCTGAAATGAATATGCAATTGCAAGATACGGCACTTTCAGATACCACTAAGGCCATGATAGATCAGGAGTATAAGCAAAAAATGCTTGCTGAGATATTGACATTGGTAAACGAAGATGTAATTGCATTAGAAAATTCCCTGATTGAAACTGCCAACACAACACTAAAAGCACAAGAGAACTTGTTGGCAGAGGACCTCAAGAAAAACCAAGAAAATCTTTCAAATACATATCTTATTACGATAGTAATAGCTCTGTTGGCCTGTGCTTTTAGCATTTTTATCGCCTACATCATCTCAAAATCGCTATTAAAGTCAGTAAAGCGGCCTAGGGCTTTTCTAGATAAATTATCACTTGGAGAAATTCCTGATAATATAGGCGAGAGTAAGGATGAGATGAATCCTATTATTAAAGCGGGCAATAAGGTTAAGGCCATGTTGCAAGAGGCGAGTAAATTTAGCATTGAAGTAGGCAAAGGAAATTTCGAATACAAATTTGAACCTGCCAGTGAGAACGACCTTTTAGGAAATTCTCTTTTGAGCATGCGAGAAAAACTGGCAGAACTTGCCGAAGAAGAAAGAAGAAGAAATTGGATCAGTTCCGGTATTGCCAAGTTCGCGACCATTTTGCGCAATGCCAATAACAACATCAATGAAATTGGAGATGAAGTATTGGCTGAGCTAATAAAATATATTGGTGCCAACCAAGGCGGTCTATTTGTTTTGAATGATACAGACAAAGACAATCAGTTTTTAGAAATGGTGGCTTGTTTTGCCTATGACAGGAAAAAACATCTGGAGAAAAAACTGAAAGTTGGGAAGAAGTTTGCCGAAGGACTTGTAGGGCAAGTATATCTAGAAAAGGAAACTGTTTTTTTGAAAGAATTGCCAGAAGCCTATATAAAAATAAATTCTGGCCTAGGCGAAATTGAGCCAAAACAATTGCTATTAGTTCCCTTAAAAATAAACGATGAGGTAGTTGGCGTTTTGGAAGTGGCTGCTCTAGAAAAAATCGGGGATTACAAAGTCGAGTTCGTAGAAAAGATAAGTGAGAATTTGGCGTCTACTGTTGTTAATTTGAAAAACTACGGTACCACACAAAAACTGCTCATAGAATCTCAGGAAAGAGAAGAGCAACTTAGGGCGCAGGAAGAAGAAATGCGTCAGAATGTGGAGGAGCTGTCTGCAACCCAAGAAGAGATGGCCAGAAAACAAACTGAGTTGGTAAGTCTTAGAGAAAACTTAGAGCGAGAAGTGGCCACACAAACAGAATCGCTAACCAAGCAAAAAGAGAACTTTGTCTCTATGGCGGCAGCCGTACCGGGAGTTATTTTTCAATTAGACTACAACAGCAATAGCGCAGGCGAATTTGTATTTGTAAGCAAGGGTATTAAGGGCTTAGCAGGATTGGGACCTCATGAAATGAGGAGTCTGTCCAACTTTGAATCACTTATCGAGACAGAAAGCCTACCTGATTTTAAAGAAGTAATGCAAGCAGCGGCACAGCAAGAGGGCAATGTAGATTGGGAAGGTCGCCTATCAGTTGGCGGAAACTTAAAGTGGGTAAAAGTTCTGGCAAAAGCTAGTAAGAACGAAAATGGCTCTGTCATTTTTAACGGCACGGTTTCAGATATTTCCGCTTCTAAAGAAGAGCAAGAGCAATTTAAGATGCAAAATGTAATGCTCGAGCAGCAAGAGGAGGAAAGTAAAAAGATGATCAAGGAGATGATGGAGCAGCAGGGCGATTATCTGAAAAGAATCAAGGAATCTGAAATTAGGCAGCATGCCCTAGAAAAGGCGATGGTTCTGGGCGAATCGCTGGTTTTTGAAATTGCAGCAGATTATAAAACATTCGCTGAAGAGACTGCTCTTTGGCACAGCGAAGCATTTTTGAATGAGATTTCCTTATCACAAAATGCAAAAACCTACAGTGCGTTCTTTTCTGCCCTATTGGGTAAGGCTAAAAAAGGGTTTGACCAAGCGCTTAAGAATCATGCAGGTAAATCTCCTGAAGAAGCATTTGTTTGGCATACAAGCGATTTGGAAATCAAACTCGATTTGGTAGAAAAAGAAGGAGAGGCTTCAAAATTAGTGGGGGTCGTAAAAAAAAATAAAATAGAACAAGCACAGCGCAAAGGTGTGGCTTCTGAAAGAAAACCATTGGTAGGCCAAGTTGAAATAGCCTTTGATGAAAAAACGGGAAGTACAGCAATCAATATTTTTGGTAGTGAAGTTTTGGGAATTTTAGGCTTAGAGACCACAAGCATCTCTTTGGATACATTGCAAGAGCGATTTACTTCTATTGAAAGCGAACTTACTTTCCCTGCTTTTATAAAACAGGCATTTGAGCTAGAAGAAACCCAAGATTTACAATGGAAAGGTTCATGGCACACATCTGAGGATCAAGATTTTCCAGTAGAATTAAAAGTCTTAAATATGCATAAAGTCCAAAAACCAACCTTATCCGCAATATTGCTTGTTTATTGATTGTATAGAATCTCAAACATAGCCTGCTTTTTATAAAGTGGGCTTTTTTTATGTGAAGTTGTCTAAAGTTATACTTCAAACCCAACTGATAGGCTTCATATAATAAAATTTATTGTTTTGCTTTGCATCTAGTTTTTCAAAAATATTTGGAAACATCGAACACACTATTTCGATATATGTTTCTTTTTTGAACTCTTTCTAAAAGTTTTCAGTAACTCTCAGAGACTTATTTAATAAATAAAATGCTTGGGTATATTAGATTTTCAAAGGAATAGTGTCGAATATATTGGCCCACTTACTAAGTAAAAAGATGAGTAAGCATATTTTTTCTAAGCGTAATTTTTTTCTTGCTATTCTTTCTGTTTTTTTATTTGCATGTGCAGAAGACGAAGCAGCCAAAATGTTAGAGTTAGATGAAAACAGCCCCGTAATGACTTATATGGACGTTTCTACACTCTTTAGCCAGAACTCTACAGTGCGACTGAAAATTGAAGCGCCTTTGCAATACCAATACAAAAACCGAGATGAGGGCTATCCCGAAGGTGTTTATGTAGAGTTTTTCGATTCTTTAGGTACAAAAACTACGACTTTGGAGGCAGATAGCGGTTACCACAAAGCGGTGAACGATTCTTACTCAGTGCATGGTAATGTTGTGGTTTTCAATTTAGAAGAAGGCCAAAGACTTGAAACAGATGTTTTGTATTGGGACAAGGTAACCAAAGAAATTTTTACAGATAGCATTACGCCAGTTAGGATCACAACCCAAACAGAAATAATTAATGGAAATGGCCTAAGGGCTCAGCAAGATTTTAGTGAATTTGAGATAACGGGCGGGGTAACAGGAATCTTTACTGTACAAGAATCCCCTTAGCACTTAAGCCTTTGAGAGTTAATTTTTTCTGATAAAAATTTTATCATAATAAACCTACAGCAGTTTTTAACATTGGATACGCTTTATGGTTAGTAAGAAAGTAGTGTTGTTGTCATTGTCGGTGGTTTTTTTCATTATTGGTGTGCATCAATCTTTTTATTTTGGTATACAGGCCAGTTATTGGGCTTTTATGATAGCAGGCCTCGGTTTTTTAGGCTTGCAATACCTTAGAAAAAAAGAAGAGGAGGAAGAAGAAAACGAAGCGGCACCGACCAGAAATAAGAAACGAGTAGGCAAAAAGACTAAAAGCAAGAAAAGAAAATAATTTTATTAGCAATCACATTTTTTATTTGTGGATTATAATCAAACAGTCAGTTTAACTGATGTTCCCATTACATTAGACCGCTTTCTAGAAATCTTCAGAGAAGATGGTTTTTACAATGCAATTCTAGATCAATTAGTAAAAACAGATACTGAAAATTTTTGCCTAAAAGGCTTATCAGGTAGTATGGATGCTATCTTGGCAGCATTGGCACATGGTAAAAAAACTGGCAACCATCTGTTTATTTTACACGACAAAGAAGAAGCTTCTTATTTTCATAATGACCTCCAAAACCTCTTGCCCGAGTTAGAAGTATTTTTCTTCCCTACTTCTTACAAAAAGCCATATCAGTTAACAGAGGTAGAAAATGCCAACGTTTTACAGAGAGCAGAGGTGCTCAACCAAATCAATAAAAATCTTAAAGCAGGCAATCTAATTGTTACATATCCGGATGCACTTACTGAGAAGGTAATCAACCAAAAATCTTTACTGGCCAATACACTCATTGCAAAAGTAGGGGAGAAGATAGATGTTAATTTTATTATAGAACTGCTGAGGGAGTATGAGTTTGAGCGTACCGATTTTGTTTATGAGGCCGGGCAATATGCTGTGAGAGGTGGTATTGTAGACATTTTTTCTTTTGCTAATGAACTGCCCTACCGCTTAGAACTCTTTGGCGACGAAATAGAAACTATTAGAAGTTTTGACCCACTTACCCAACTTTCTACCCAATCTCATGAAGTAGCGGCCATAATACCTGATGTACAAACCAAGCTGTTGCATGAGGTAAGAGAATCTTTTTTAAAGTTTTTGCCGAAAAATACGAGCATCTGGACAAAGGATATACAACTTACTGTAGACACCATAAAAGAATACTTTAGTACAGCTGAGAAAGACTTCAATAAAATTCTTAAGATAAGTGGCCAAACACAAGTTGTACAAAATCCACAAGATTTATTTGAGGAACCTAAGGAGTTCGAGACATTACTTAAAAATTTCAAATCGATTGAGTTCGGCAATAGGTTTTATAATAAGAACGCAACCAAATTTGCTTTCGAAAGTGCACCTCCTCCTTCTTTCAATAAAGATTTCAATTTATTGTCAGAAAATTTAGGCAACAAACAGCTAAATGGTTACACCACGGTAATTACGGCAGAATCTCCTAGGCAATTAGAGAGGATCAAGTTGATTTTTGAGGAAATCAATCCCGATACTAGTTTTTTGGAACTTAACATTGGTTTGCGCTCAGGTTTTGAAGATGACTCACTAAAACTTGCTTGTTATACCGACCACCAAATCTTTGAGCGTTTTCACCGCTATTATGAGAAGAAAAAGTTTTCCAAAGCCAAGGCAATAACCCTTAAAGAGCTTAAAGAGTTAAAGGTTGGCGATTATGTGACCCATACAGAATATGGTATCGGGCGCTTTGGAGGTATGGAAAAAGTGGAGAATAATGGTAAGATGCAAGAGGCCATAAGACTCATCTACCGTGATGACGATATTCTTTTTATCAGTATTCATGCTTTACATAAAATTTCTAAGTACTCAGGACAAGAGGGCAAGGCGCCACAAGTTAGTAAGCTAGGTTCGCCAGAATGGGAACAGAAAAAGAAAAAAGTAAAGAAAAAGGTTAAGGATATTGCCAAAGACTTAATCAAGTTGTATGCTAAACGCAGAGCGGCACCAGGTTTTCAATTTACTGCAGATAGCTATCTGCAAGCCGAGCTTGAGTCATCATTTATCTATGAGGACACACCTGATCAGGCAAAAGCTACGGAAGTAGTAAAAGAAGACATGGAGCAACCGCATCCTATGGATCGGCTCGTTTGCGGTGATGTTGGCTTTGGAAAAACTGAAGTAGCTGTGCGTGCAGCTTTTAAAGCAGTAAGTGATAGCAAGCAAGTGGCCGTATTAGTGCCTACTACTATTCTTGCGGCTCAACATTACAGAACCTTTAAAGAGAGATTGCAAAATTTACCCTGTGAGGTAGACTACATCAATCGTTTCAGAACAAATAAGGAAATAAAAGAAATTCTCAAAAGGGTAAAAGAGGGTAAGATAGATATTCTGATTGGTACACACCGGATTACTAGTAAAGACATCATCTTTAAAGATTTAGGTTTAATGGTGATTGATGAAGAGCAAAAATTTGGTGTTAAGGTAAAAGAACGCTTGAAAGAGATGAGCATTAATGTAGATGTGTTGACTCTAACAGCGACGCCAATTCCTAGGACCTTACAGTTCTCTTTAATGGGTGCGAGAGATCTATCTGTTATTGCTACGCCTCCTCCAAATAGGCAGCCTGTAACCACAGAACTGCATACCTATTCAGATGAATTTATAAGAGATGCGGTTAGTTTTGAGCTAAAAAGAGGCGGACAGGTATTTTTTGTGCACAACCGCATCAGCGATATCGAGAGCATAGCGAGTAATATCTTATCGCTCGTACCTGATGCTAAAGTAGCTTACGCCCACGGTCAAATGGAAGGCCCCCGGCTAGAAAAAATCATGATGCGTTTTATTGAAGGCGATTATGATGTATTGGTGTCAACTAATATTATTGAGTCAGGCCTCGATATACCCAATGCAAATACCATAATTATTAATAGAGCACATACTTTTGGTCTTTCAGATTTACATCAAATGCGAGGTCGGGTAGGGAGGTCTAATCGCAAAGCATATTGTTATTTGATTACGCCAAATACCATTCATTTAACTGCTGATGCAAGAAAGCGCCTAAGAACTTTAGAGGAATTTTCGGATTTGGGCGATGGTTTTAAAGTTGCAATGCGAGATTTGGATATAAGAGGGGCAGGTAATTTACTGGGCGCTGAGCAAAGCGGCTTTATATCTGATTTAGGGTTCGATATGTACAACCAGATTTTAGAAGATGCCATAAAAGAGCTCAAAGAAACAGAGTTTAGGGAGCTGTTTATGAAAGATAAATCTCTGCCGGTAGACGAAATTAGAGTAGATTGTAATGTTGAGACAGATTTTGAAATATTGATACCTGAAGATTATGTGGCCAATATCTCAGAGAGGTTGAATTTATATATTTTAGCCGATGGAATTAAGAATGAAGAGGAACTGTTAGAGTTTAAAAATTCTTTAAAAGATAGGTTTGGGCCTATTCCCAACTCAGTAGAAGATTTATTTAAAACCATTCATTTAAGGTGGTACTGTGAAAAGTTAGGCATTGAGAAGTTGGTATTAAAAAATGGTCTTTTCAAAGCATACTTTATTTCGCATGAAAACGATAAGTTCTATAACTCAGATATTTTTGGCAAGATTTTATCTTTTGTAAAAAGAAATTCAAAAATTTGTAGATTAAAAGATGCTAAGAAAAGGGTTATTTTAATTATAAATGACATAAATTCGATAGAGAAAGCATTGAATTTAACCGCAGAAATGCTCGAATGATAAATTAGGTATAGTTATTGAATTTACATTAAAATATTAATTACCATACACGATTTTTTGAAGCGCAATAAATAAAGCATCACTTAGTTAGTTTTTTAGCGAGAATCAAATACCTCGGATCTTAAATAAAATTTAATCATGAATAAAGTAAAGAGCTTTTTCTACACTTTTTCTTTGTTGCTATCCGGAGCAATTATCATGACCGGATGCGGGAAAAAAAACAACGATTTTTCAACAGCTTCAGACCCAGGCAAAAGAAGTACTACCACAGGCATGGCCTATAACGGTAAAGACGAAAATTCTTTTGGAGTTAGAAAATACGAAGGCCAGCCAGAAGGACCAGGCCTAAGGTACATTGAGGGGGGAAGGATTATATTAGGTTCTTTTGAAGAGGATCTTTTAGGTGCCATGGACAATATAGAAAGAACTGTTACTGTAAATTCTTTCTACATGGATGAGGCAGAAGTGGCCAATATTCACTGGTTAGAATATTTGCACTATGCAAGAGACTCAGGCCAGCAGTATTACGAAGAAGCTCTTCCTGACACTACAGTTTGGTCTAAGGATTTGGCTTTTAACGATCCCTACGTTGATCATTACTTTAGATATCCAGGTTTTAGGTACCACCCTGTAGTAGGGGTTAACTGGTTGCAGGCAAAGAACTACTGCAGCTGGAGAACTACTATGGTTAACAGAAACCTAGCTTTACAGAATGGTACTGACGAAGAAATGTCTGCTGTTGAAGCAGGTGAAAGAATTCCTTTAGAGTCTGGAATTGTGGTTCCTAACTACAGATTACCTACTGAAGCAGAATGGGAATATGCAGCCCAAGCCTTGATTGGAGTACAAGAATACGATGAAAACCACAGTCATAGAAGAATTTATCCTTGGGATGGACACTCATTGAGAAATCCTTACGGAGATGAAATGGGTACTTTTATGGCAAACTTTAAAAGAGGTAGGGGCGACTATGCTGGTATAGCCGGAAAACTTAACGACGGTTCCATGATAACCGATTGGATATACGCAAACCCTCCTAACGATTACGGATTGTACAATATGTCTGGTAATGTAAGTGAGTGGGTTGAAGATATTTACCGTCCGCTATCCTACCAAGATTTTGAAGATTTAAACCCTGTTCGTAATAGTGGTTTCTTAGATGATGCAAGTTGGGATTACGTTTATGACAAACCTCAATGGAGCACATTTATTGATAATCATGTAAGGGTTTACAAAGGTGGTTCTTGGAAAGACGTTGCTTATTGGTTATCACCTGGTACAAGAAGATACCTGGAAGAGGACTCAGCAACTGCAACCATTGGTTTCAGATGTGCGATGATAAGTGCAGATGGAAATGCTCCTGAGTCTAGATAACTAATTTAAAATATATTCTGAAGCCTTGGAAATGATTTCCAAGGCTTTTTTTTATGTCTTTTTCTTTCGAGCCAATAAGTATATAGAGAATTATTTATCTTCGCCAAGATAAAATCATTCATTAAAATTACCTTTCCCCAATGAAGATAAGTTTACTTAAAAGTGCTTTGATATTTTTCATAGCATTTAGTGTTGGCTTTACCATTTTATACGCTCAAAAACGTAAAAATAAAGATAAAAATAATCAACCAACCGATAGTCTGCTCTCCAATAAAAATTACAAAGATTTAAAGTTTAGAAATATAGGGCCTTTTAGAGGTGGGCGCTCTGTAGCTGCAACAGGTGTACGTCAAGACCCTATGGTCTACTATATGGGCTCTACAGGTGGTGGAGTGTGGAAAACAACCGATGCTGGTATTTCTTGGAAAAATATTTCAGATGGTTTCTTCAAAACAGGTTCTGTTGGAGATATCGCTGTAGCGGAGTCCGATCCAAATATTATTTATGTAGGAATGGGAGAGCATGCAGTTAGAGGAGTGATGACTTCTCATGGAGATGGAGTCTATAAGTCTACAGATGCGGGAAAGACTTGGAGAAATGTGGGGCTCAAAAAAACCAGGCACATTTCAGATGTAATCATTCATCCCCAAAATCCAGAAATAGTATATGTAGCTGCGCAGGGTGCGGTGCATGGCCCGAGTGAGGAACGCGGTATTTACAGAAGTATTGACGGAGGCAAAAATTGGGAAAAAATACTTTTTGTAGATGAAAACACTGGTGCCTCAGGTTTGAGTATGGACATTAACAATCCACGTATTTTATATGCAGCTACTTGGGAACATAGGAGGTACCCTTGGAAAGTGGTAAGCGGTGGTAATGGGTCAGCAATATATAAATCAATAGATGGTGGTGAAAATTGGGAAAAACTAAAGGAGGGCCTTCCAGAGAAAATGGGGAAAATAGGTGTGTCAGTATCACGGGCAAATTCTGACATTGTATATGCTAACATAGAGGCAGAAAAGGGGGGCGTTTATAAATCTTTGGATGCAGGGAAAACCTGGCAACTAACTTGCGGAGATCGTGTAACACAGGCAAGGTCTTGGTACTATATGGAAGTTTTTGCTGATCCGCTCAATGAGAATGTAGTCTATGTTCTCAATGCCCCTGTACTTAAATCAGTTGATGGTGGAAAGACCTTTCAAAAAATTGCAGTTCCGCACGGAGACAATCATGACTTGTGGATAAATCCTGATGATAATAAAATCATGATAAATGCCAATGATGGTGGGGCCAACGTTTCGTTCAATGGAGGAAAAACTTGGTCTACTCAACAAAACCAACCAACCGCACAGTTTTACAGGGTAATTACTGATAATAGATTTCCATATTATTTATACGCAGGCCAACAGGATAACTCGACGGTGGCTATTGCTAGCAGGACAAATGATTCGGGTATAGGGTGGAAGGATTGGTATGCTGTAGCAGGAGGTGAAAGTGCCTTTCTTGCTTTTGATGAAGACAATCCTCGCTACGTTTATGGCGGAAGCTATCAAGGAAATATATCTATCTATGACCATAACACTGGTGAAACCAAAGATATTATGGCTTACCCTGTAATAGGTTTGGGCTCACTACCAAAAGAAATGAAATATAGATTTAATTGGAATGCCCCGATTATAGTTTCTTCCCATGACAAGAAAACTATATACCACGCTGCAAATAAGGTTTTAAAAAGTATAGATGGTGGTTTGAGCTGGAGTGAAATCAGTCCTGATTTAACTAGGAATGATACCACTAAACAAGGCCTTGGCGGAGAACCTTTTACCAATGAAGGTGCAGGAGGAGAAAACTATAACACCATTTCTTATTTGGTAGAATCTCCTCACAATAAGGATATTTTATGGTCTGGCAGCGATTGTGGCTTGTTATATATCACAAAAGATGGCGGTACTTCATGGCAAAACGTTACCCCTCCCAATTTACAAGAAGGTATAATCAATTCTATAGAAGTTTCCCCTCACTCTCCCTCAAAAGCAATCATTACTTTTATGAGGTATAAATTCAATGATTTTACTCCTTACGTTTATATTACTGAAGACAATGGAGTTTCATGGCAGTTGATCACAGGAGGTATAGAGAGTGAGGCTTTTGTAAGGGTTGTGAGAGAAGATCCGAAAAGAAAAGGCTTGCTCTATGCTGGTACCGAATCTGGAATGTATCTCTCAAAGGACAATGGCCAAAACTGGATGCCTTTCCAATTAAATTTGCCTATTTGCCCTATTAATGATATTACAATTAGGAAAAATGACTTGGTAGTGGCCACCTCTGGTAGAGGTTTTTGGATACTAGACGACCTTGGGGCAATACAGCAATACGATAAGCTAGATGGGAATACGGTTGTCCAGTTGTTTGAACCTAAGCCCACTTATAAACTAGACGCACCTATCCCTCCAGAACCTGTGCCTGGTTTTGGGCAAAATCCGCTTAACGGAGTAATCATCGATTACTATCTAGCTGAAGAAATAAAGGAAGAAGACAGCATGCTCATTGTTTTAGAAATATTAAATCAAGCTGGAGAAGTGATCAGAAAGTATGATAATAAAAAAGACGAAGCTTTTGTGCCTTATGAGGGTGGCCCTATGCCGAAAGCAATACTTCCAACTAAAAAAGGCCTTAATAGATTTTCCTGGGACTTTAGGAGGGGTGCAATCCCGCATGTACCTGGCGTATTTGTAATGGGAGATTACCGAGGTCATTTAGTAGCTCCAGGTGAATATTCAATAAGGCTTACTCTAGACAGCATCTCACAGGCTGTTCCGTGTAAAATTATGGCCGACCCTAGATTAGAGGCTATGCAACAGGATTTTATGGCTCAGCAAGAAATCTTACTTTCTGTAGAAAAACAAGTAAAAGAAATTCATGAAGCAGTAAATATGATGCGAGGGGCAAAAGACCAGCTTTCTTTCATAAAGAAAACACTTGAAGGCAAGCCTAACGTTACCGATTTGTTAGACACCGCCAACGTATTGATTGAAAGGATAGACCAATGGGAGCAAAATCTGATACAGCCTAAGCAGAAAACTTTTCAAGATGTAATCAATTTCCCTAATCAATTAAATGCGGAGTTGTTAAATCTAAAAAGCAGAGTTGACACCCACGACCCTAGAGTAACAGCTGGCGCAAAAGAGAGATTAAAAGACCTAACCTCAGAGTGGCAATCTCATAAAACTGCAATGGAAAGTATAATCGATGAAGAAGTGGCGACTTTTAATGAGATGTACAAATCGAAAGAATTACCCGCTTTAATTCTAAATATAGAAGACGAAAGCTCTGAAATAAGCGAAGGAGGTAAATGATATTGAAGCATAAAAGCCTTGATTGTCATTCAAGGCTTTTATTTTATTTCAAACCCAGCTTGTTTAAGATGCAGCCAATAATCTGGATAAGACTTATTGACTACGTCAGGATCTTTAATTTTGATAGGCCCCAGTAATGATAAAGGCGCAAAGGCCATAGCCATTCGGTGATCTTCATACGTGTCAAAAATGGCTTGATTTACTTCGGCTTTACCTCGAATTATTATGGCATGGTTGCCCTCTACTTCAACATTTGTCCCAATTTTTTCCAATTCGTTTTGTAAGGCTGCTATTCGATCAGTTTCTTTAATTCTCAAGCTTTCTAAACCGCTAAGTCTTGCTTTAACACCTTTAGCTGCGCATATTGCTGCAATAGTTTGTGCTAAATCCGGGCATTTGCTAAAGTCGTAATCGAAAGACGGCTCCGCTTCTTTTTTTATAAGCACAACCCCATCATCATCAAAATGGCTTGCTACCCCTAAGCGATCCATAATTTCCACTATGGCCTTATCACCTTGGAACGAGTTTTCTCTTAGGCCTAATAGTTTGATGTTTGCTTTTTCAGACAAAGCTGCAATGCTGTACCAATAACTAGCGCCAGACCAGTCAGACTCAATGGTGTAAGTATTTTTCCTGTATTCCTGCTTAGCAATCTCAATGATATTTTCTTTCCAAGTATATTGTATGCCAAAATGTTGCATCAGATTAAGCGTCATTTGTATGTATGGCTTTGAGTATATTTCACCGGATAATTGCAATTGCAAGCCCATGGGTAAGGTCGGGGCTATCATTAACATGGCAGAAATATATTGGCTACTAACATTGCCGGCCATTTCTACTTCGGCTTTTTTCTGCGAAAAATCATGGATTTGGATTGGAGGAAAGCCCTCATTTTTTAAGTAGTCTATTTTTGCACCAATGTCGCGCAATGCATCTACCAATATTTTAATCGGCCTTTCTTGCATTCTAGCCGTACCCGTTAATATGGCTTTTCTGCGTTTAGTTGCACAATATGCTGTAAGAAAGCGCATTGTCGTTCCTGCGTCTAGCACATTAAGCTCGAGGTCTTCACTTTTTAGCAACCTAAGCATGGTTTGGCTGTCCCTCGCATCCGAAATATTAAATAATTCTATTGGATTGTTAGACAACGCTTGTATAATTAACGCTCTGTTGCATTCACTTTTAGATGCCGTAAGCGGTACATTTAAGTGTATGCTATTATTTGCATGAATAATCTGTATTTCTTTTTCTACCAAGGTGATTAGTTTAATTGGCCACTGTTCTGAAATTCAAAATTTTCGATTTCAAAGATATCTATAAAATGCTTGATTAACTTTTTTTCAACCTCTTTTATAGCTACTTCTTTACCCAACTCAGCTTGTATAGATGTAACAGCTTTGCCTTCAATGCCGCAAGGCACTATATTGTTGAAATACTCTAAGTCGGTGTTAACATTTAAGGCAAAGCCATGCATGGTAACCCATCTGCTCATTTTTACGCCCATTGCACAGATTTTTCTGGGATTTTGCATTTTTTCAAAGTCTAACCAAACGCCAGTTAGTTTTGGTATCCTGCCAGCATAAATTCCATATTCTCTTAAAGTTAATATAATGACTTCTTCTAAATTGCGCATGTAAACATGTATGTCAGTAGAGAAATTATCTAGATCAAGTATTGGATAGCCAACAACTTGTCCCGGACCATGATAAGTGATGTCTCCTCCACGATTACTCTTATAAAAAGCTATATTTTTTTCCTTCAATGTGGCATTATTGATTAACAAGTTTTCCATATTACCACTTTTACCAAGCGTATATACATGGGGGTGTTCGCATAAAAAGAAATAATTTTTGGTGCTTTTTGTAGCTGCCTGCCCATCTAATTCTAATTGCCTGTTTTTTAGCTTAATGTCTACATTTTCTTTAAACAATTCACTTTGAAAATCCCAAGCTTTACCGTAATCCATTTTACCGAGGTGGCCTACTATCAAATTTTTGTTGTCTTTCATGAGGTTAAAACCAAATGTTCGCGATAAAAATAATCTTCTTTAGATTCTATTGTTCCTGAGAAGTAAAAAAATCGATGCAAATTGAAGAATAAGAATAAAAAGTATAAATATATTAAGTAATCGGTCTATACTTTTAAATAAGTGCTTTATAAAGATGAATTTTTTTTATGATTGGGTAAATTTGGGTAAACAAATTTTTAACAGTAATTCAAAACAATATGGATATCGATCAAGACAAGGTTGTGGGGTTAACATACGAATTGAGAGCCGATAATGAAGGTGGCCAACTTATACAGAAAGTTGATGAAAATTCTCCTTTTTATTTTCTTTTTGGACATAACAATGTAATTAAGGGATTTGAAAGTAATTTAAAAGGTAAATCTACAGGTGATGATTTTGGTTTTTCAATCCCCAGCGACGAAGCCTACGGACCCGTTAGAAAAGAAGCCATTGTAGAACTAGATAAAAAAGTTTTTAACTTTCCTGATAAAGGTAAAGAAGACGAAATGTTACAAGTAGGTAATTCGCTTGCACTTCAAGATCAAAATGGCAATCCTTTAGATGGTGTTGTACTATCCGTAGATGAAGAAAAAGTAAAAATGGATTTCAACCATCCTTTAGCAGGTGTAAATCTATACTTTACTGGTGAGATTTTAGAAGTGAGAGAAGCTACGGATTCAGAGGTAGATCATGGGCACGTACATGCAGACGGTGCACATAGTTAAGGTAAAATCATAAAAAGAAAAATATAGCCCAGGTAACTGGGCTTTTTTTATGTTCTCATCAATAAAATCATAGCTTTTTGAGCAGAAAGCAAGTGATACAATCGAAAGTAAAATCCTTTTGATTTGCAATCGTATTTTTTTTGTAAAAAACTGCTATTCAGTTAAATATGACGACTTATTACTCCTGTTAATGTCCGTTAATTTGCACTTTTTTTTGTATCTTGCACCTTAGTTTTTTAGTATCAATTTTAACCAAAGAAATGGCGGAAGGAGGAAATATAACCCCGATAAATATCGAAGATGAAATGAAAGTCGCTTACATCGATTATTCGATGTCAGTCATCATTTCAAGAGCTTTACCAGATGTTAGAGATGGTCTAAAACCTGTTCACCGTAGGGTTCTGTATGGTATGGCGGATCTTGGTGTTTATTACAACAGAAGTTATAAAAAATCTGCAAGAATAGTTGGTGAGGTTTTGGGTAAATACCACCCACATGGAGATGCCTCGGTTTATGATTCTATGGTACGTATGGCTCAGCCATGGTCGCTGAGAATGCCATTAGTAGACGGGCAAGGTAATTACGGATCCATAGAAGGCGATCCCCCTGCGGCTATGAGGTATACTGAGGCAAGACTTAAAGAAATAGCAGGGGAGATGCTCTCAGACATTAAGAAGAATACGGTCAACTTCCAGACTAATTTTGACGATACACTTCAAGAGCCGACTGTCCTACCAGGTAAAATACCAAACCTCTTAATTAATGGTACTTCAGGTATTGCCGTGGGCATGGCCACCAATATGGCTCCTCATAATCTGGGCGAGGTGGTAGATGGCATCATCGCCTACATCGACAAAAGGGATATTACCATAACCGAGTTAATGGAATACATCAAAGCGCCAGATTTTCCTACCGGTGGTATTATCTATGGCTATGATGGCGTTAAACAAGCTTTTGAAACAGGCAGAGGTAGAATTGTGATCAGAGCCGTAACAGAAATAGTAGAAAACGACTCAGGCAAAGCACAGATTATAGTAACGGAAATACCATACATGGTTAACCTTTCTGTTCTGCTAGAAAAAACAGCTTCTATCGTTAATGAAAAGAAAATTGAAGGTATATCTGCAGTTAGAAACTACAGCGATAAAAAGGGTATTAGAATAGTTTACGATGTTAAAAAGGATGCAATGCCCGATGTGGTCTTGAATAACTTGTTTAAGCACACGCCTTTACAGACCTCTTTCAACGTAAATAATGTGGCACTGGTAAAAGGTAAGCCGCAGACCTTAAACCTCAAAGACCTAATTTATCATTATGTAGAGCATAGGCATGAGGTAGTTATAAGAAGAACAGAGTATGATTTAGCCGAAGCCAAAAAGCGCCTACATATTTTAGAAGGACTCTTGATTGCGCTAGATAACTTAGATGAGGTTATCAAACTGATCAGAGCTTCTAAAGATCCGGATGAAGCTAGAGAAGGTTTAATGAGCAACTTTGGTTTGAGTGAAGCACAAGCCAAGGCCATTCTGGATATGAGGCTACAGCGTTTAACAGGACTTGAAAGAGATAAGATACAGCAAGAGTATGAAGAAGTGACCAAGCTTGTTGCCGAACTAGAGCGAATTTTGGGCAGTGAAGAGGTGCGTATGGGCATAATCAAAGATGAACTACTTGAGCTTAAAGCAAGATATGCCGATGAAAGGCGCTCTAGTATTGAAATCAATGCAGATGATTTAGAAATTGAAGATATGATCCCTAATGAGGAAATGGTAATTACCATTTCTAACGAGGGATACATCAAACGTACTAATCTCAAAGAATTTAGAGTACAGGCAAGAGGAGGAATGGGTTCTAGAGGTGTGGCCACTAAAGACGATGATTACACCGAGCATATGTTCATTGCTTGGAGCCATAACTACCTACTCATATTTACTAAAAACGGTAAGGTTTATTGGCTAAAGGTTTATAAAGTACCTGAGGGAAGCAAAACCTCAAAAGGTAGGCCTGTGCAAAACTTGATACAAATTGATAAAGAAGATAGCGTAAGAGCAGTAATAAACGTAGATAGCTTAAAAGACGAGGATTATATCAACAATAACTTCCTCATTATGGCCACTACCAATGGTATCATTAAAAAAACACCGCTTGAAGCCTACTCAAGACCAAGACAAAGTGGAATATCAGCAATTACTGTTAGAGAAGGTGACGATTTATTAGATGTACAGTTGACCAATGGAGATTGCGAGATATTCTTAGGTTTAAAATCGGGCAGGGCCATAAGATTCCACGAAGAAGAAGTAAGACCGATGGGACGCACAGCCTCTGGCGTGCGCGGCATTACTCCGCTGCACGATAATGACTATGTAATAGGAATGGTTTGCATAAGGGATATAGAAAGCTCTTCCTTATTGGTAATTTCCGAAAATGGTTATGGAAAACGCTCCTACATACAAGATTACAGAAAAACAGGTAGAGGAGGTAAAGGTGTAAAAACACTCAATATTACCGATAAAACCGGTGAGCTAGTGGCATTAAAGAATGTAACCGATGGCGATGGTCTAATGATAGTTACCAAAAAAGGCATAACCATTCGTATGCAAATGGATGCATTGAGAATCATGGGAAGGACTACTCAGGGCGTTAAAGTAATTCGTGTAAGTGATTCCGATGCAATTTCTTCTGTAGCTAAAATCGAATACATAGAGGCGCTAGATGAAGAAAACCCGACAGAAGCTGGTAAAAATGGGCAAAGTGAGAGTGGTGAAACCCCTGAGGATTCTGAAAAAGAATAAGCGTGACAGCTGTCAAAAATTAAGGCTTATATCTCTTAGATATAAGCCTTTTTTATCTTGCAATAAATTTCTCGATTATGGTTGTTTCATATTTACTATTTTCAGTAATAAGGTTAGGTTAAAAGCTAATTGGCATTAAAAGTGAGAAACCATTGCTAAGATTCACGTAAATGTAATAAATATATCACAAATTATTTCTATGACCAATATTAATTATTTATAAATACTTTTTTTGATGGTAGCAAGCCAACTCCTAAAGCCTTACTAACACCCTCTGAAAAGTTTTCGGCCATTTGATCTACTGTATATTTGGTTGAAGCTGCTTCGCAACCTTCTACTAATTTGTCTAATAGCCCATCTTTGTTCATCAATGCATCGCAAACTTTTTCAGTGTAATCACTTAAATTGTTTATTGTTATTATACCATTTTTTCCATCTTCTACATATTCGATTTCTGGACTGTGGTATGGATAATCAGTAGTGATCATGGGTGTTTGTGTACAAAAAGCGTCCAATACGGCTAGGCCAACCAAACCTGGCATCAAAAAAACTTTTGCTAAATTAAAATATACTGCTTTTTCTCTGCCCCTTTTAGGGCCTACATAATGAATCCAATCTCTATGTTCAGTAGCTTGTTTTACCAGTTCCTCTTGCTTTCCAGCACCTATAAAAATGATTTGAAA
>CAKZMZ010000071.1 GCA_937129345.1 uncultured Thalassovita sp.
CAGGAACAAGGCACGTGTTTTACCGGGCGATGCACCATTGTTGATTGATACTGCTCAAACTACCCTGGCCGATATGTTCAATCAAAAAGGTTATGCAACGGCAGTTGTAGGAAAATGGCACTTAGGCTTAGGCAATGGTAATGTAAATTGGAACGAAGAAGTAAAACCAGGCCCTTTAGAATTAGGGTTTGATTACAGCTTTTTGCTACCCGCCACTGGCGATAGAGTACCTACAGTGTATTTAGAAAATTATGAAGTGGTGAATGCAGAAGAGAATGATCCCATCGAAGTATCTTACAAGGGCAAAGTAGGAGAGCGGCCCACAGGTACCGAAAGGCCAGACTTATTGCGCTACGGAGCAGACCCACAGCACAGCGAGACAATCATCAACGGCATCAGTCGGATCGGAACCATGGCAGGTGGTAAAAAAGCCGAATGGGTAGATGAGGAATTTCCTGATGTGTTTACGGGTAAAGCCAATGATTTTATTGAAGCCAATAAAGACAATCCTTTTTTCTTGTTTTTCTCTTTTCATGACATACACGTGCCTCGCTTGCCCAATGAGCGATTTAAAGGCAAAAGCCAAATGGGTTACCGAGGCGATGCCATCGTACAAATGGATTGGATGACCGGGCAGATAATGAGCAAATTAGAAGAATTGGGTATTGCCGATAATACTTTAGTAATTTTTACCAGTGATAACGGCCCTGTTTTGGATGACGGCTATGCCGATGGGGCAGTAGAGAAGCTAGGAGCACATAAACCAGCTGGCGATTATCGCGGGGCAAAATACAGTGCCTTTGAGGCGGGGACCCGCGTGCCCATGGTAGTCAGTTGGCCAGCGGGTATTAAGGAAGCCAAAACCAGTGCAGCACTCATTTCTCAGACTGATATTTTTGCTTCCTTGGCTTATTTGCTTAATTACCATTTAGGCAAAGACGAAGCACCTGACAGCCAAAATGCTTTAGATGCTTTATTAGGCAAAGATGAAGAGGGCGTGCCTTACTTACTAGAAGAGGCAGAAACCTTGGCTTTGCGAATGGGTAAATGGAAATACATTGCTCCTTTGCCACAAGATAAAGCTATACCTGCCTGGATCAGCGATATCAAAGATATTGAAGGTGGACTGAGCTATGAGCCACAACTATACAATCTCGCCGAAGACCCGGGAGAAGAAAACAATATAGCAGAAAAAAACTCTGAAATGGTTGAAAAGATGCAAGCAAAGATTGATGAGATTAGAGGAGGGGGGAGTTGATGGATTTTTCTGATTAAATGCCCTAAGCGACAAATAAAAGGCAGGAAATATTGCTTGATTAATATCTCTCAACTTCCACTAAAGGGCGTTCCAAATATGCCAACGGCAATTTCAATCCAAATAAGAAAAAAGACCAACAAGATAGCAAGTTGTAAAATGAGGCGGGTTTTAAATATTTTCGTTTTGAAGGTGAGTTGAAATACGGTAGCCGTAATAAAAATCAACGAGCCGCCTAATGCAAAATCAAACAGACTCCAATTAACCTCCTCGGTAAAACGCATTGCTAAAAAGGGTATGGCAAGTATGCCAAGGCTTATGAAAGCAGCAATAACGAATATATTTTTGAAAACCTTTGTCATTAGATGGTGTATGGCTTAGGATAATGCAAAAGCTAAGTAATTTCGATTGTATATGGCAGCATAAAAGTGAAGAACTGGTATTCTTGAATTGAATTTTTGAAAGCTTTTATTGATCAGTTTGACTATTGATATAAATCCCCAACTAAAATCGAGAAGTCCAGTAAGGGAAACTCAATCTGTTCTTCTTTTGAAGAATAATTTCGGTAGCTCCATGAGCTGTTACTCTGAGAACTATCGTTCCGAGAACTATCGTTCCGAGAACCAGCTTGTTTTTCGAAAACTTCTACTGTAGTTGTAGCTTGCCAAACCAACACATAGTATAAGAGGCTTTCTAATCTAAAATAAGCGAGTTTTTTTCCACCTTGATCGTACGCTTCAGTAGTTTCTGAAAGCACCTCAACCACTATTGAAGGATGGCGTATGATTGACTCAGTTTCGTCTTCAAGATCTTGAGGATGACAAGTGAGCATCACGTCAGGATAAACGTATTGCTTACCTGATGAAAGTTCAAGTTTTATATTTTCAGAAAATACTTGGCAGTTTTTAGGCTCTGTTTTATCTTCTAATATTCTTCTCATTTTACCAACCAAACGATTATGTCGTTTTGACCCACCTGCCATGGCAAACACTTCTCCGAAATAATATTCCCAACGTTCGCCAGTATTTTTTTCAAGTTCAAGGTATTCCTCAAATGTGTAGATTGATTTTTGTTCTTGTGCAGTCATTTAGTCGCCTTATTAAATATCTTGCTATGCTATGATTAGAGTGTGGCATAGAAAGCAATAACTTTTCATCTCACACATAGCCACGTCTTGATTTAAATTTACAATTCGTGGCGGACATTCCAATTGCCACCAATATATTCTGACTGATAAAACCCCGTTAATTCATAGTACTTGCTAATGGCTTTTATTTTTGTTCCGTTTAGCGATTTTTACCAATCTTCTTCTTTCTTTTTCACTATACAAGTTGGTTCGAGTACAATTGTCTGTCCAGAAAATGTCAAATTTTGGAATTGATGCTTGTTGTTCCTTCGTTGAGTCATATCCATACACAACATATTTTTTCCCAATTTGAAAAGAGTATCCGCAAGCACCATACGTTAATCCTGTTCTAATAAGTAGAGTATCGCTTTGAAATTCCCCTTTGAAAGAGGATTCTGACAAAACTAATGTGTACTGATTGAAGCCTTCTGAAGTAAACCTTATTGCTTGGGTCTCATGAACTCCCTTTTCAATCAACTTCTTATATTCTGTTGAATCAATAGTTATTATCTGTTGATGGTCGACAATTTTTCCAATTACAACTTTCGTTGATTTATCGTATGCATTTTTTACTGAACGTTGTGGGCCGCAAGTACAGCAAAAGCCGTAGTTAGAGAGTAACAGAAGAATTATTAAAATACCATTTCTCATTTACATTGTTATTGCCCTTATTCCTATCATAAAGATACATAATTTGTGATAAACCGCTATAGTATGGAGCAGGCAACCGATTGTAGGAAGCATGAATAAACTAAAAAAACCTAAGCATTCCTATCCAAATGTGTGTAGCCGCCATCTACGTACAAATGCTGCCCAGTAATGTGTGAAGCTCGGTCTGAGGCGATGAATACAACCATATCTGCTAGCTCTTCGCTTGTGGTCATTCGCCTGCCTAAAGGTATGTTTTTGGTGATTTCTTCCAATCTTTCCTTTGGGTTGGGAAAAGTGTTGATCCATCTTTCGTAAGAGGTAGTCCAAGCCTCAGCAGGGATAATCTCATTTACCCTAATTTCATGTTCGAGCAAGTCAACTGCCCATTCTCTAGTTAAGCCCTGTACGCCTCCTTTTGCAGCAGCATAGCCTGAGGTTTTGCCTTGCCCCAAATTACAGACCTTAGAGCCAATATTGATAATGTTGCCTTTACTCTCAATCAGAGCGGCTTTGGCATAATGCGCCATGGCATAGTAATGGATCAAATTACTCTTTAAAGAACCCATAAAAGCCTCAGGACCAGCATCCAAATCTACAGTATCATTGCCACCGGCATTGTTGACCAACACATCAATTTTGCCAAAGTGCTCTAAAGTTTTATCTATAATCAAC
>CAKZMZ010000072.1 GCA_937129345.1 uncultured Thalassovita sp.
TGGCATGCTCTATTTCATCGATACTGTATTTTATATTAGACCTGAAATTTTTTGGACATAAGGCAAAAAGGAATAGTCCCGTATAAGTACTCTGACATAACTATCATCATAGGACATCATGGCTAGAAAATTCAAAAATATTCCCTCTATTTGCGATTATCGATTTTTCAAAATCCCCCCGTTTTTCTGGCACTTATAATTTCCCCAGAACTTCCATAAAATTTGGTTCGGCCCTGATTTTATAGGATATTCTGGCAATGGTAAGAAGTATAAAATTATCTTCGCCAACGATAAACAGCTTTCGGGAGCTGGCGTTTTGGGAAATGTGCTAAAGGCGCGACAAACTCTCGCCAACAATGCTGATAAGAGAAAGATGTTTTTACATAATGGGACATTATGAACTAAGTTGTTTTAAATATAGAGTAAAATAGGTTAATGATGTAACAATTTTACTCCTAAAATGTAACGTATTTTCACGCCCTGTTACCATTTTACCGAGCATCTGTAACCATAGACTCCTTACCCAAGCCACGTCACACTCTAGCTTTGTAGCGGTAATAAAAAAAATGGATTTGAACAAGAACACAAATAGGAAATTGCGCCTTTACAGAATCATTGAGTTACTGATCCATCTAGTAGTATTACTCTCAGTGATATTATTAATAAGAGCCTTATAGAAAATGAAAAGAGTCCTGACCACGATAATATTTGTACTGCTTATACTAGAGATATGTACGGGCCAGAGCGGTAGTATATTCGGAAGGGTGATAGATAGTGAAACAGGCTGGACCTTACCCGGGGCCACTGTCAAAATAAAAGATAGTAACCTTGGTGCCGCAAGCGATATGGAAGGTGAATATTTTATCAGGGCCGTTCCCGTTGGTGAGCAGATCGTCGAGGTCTATTATATAGGGTATGAACGGGAGACCTTTTCTATCGAAGTAGTTTCGGGCAATCCTATCAAGGTAGATTTCAGTTTGGTACCAGAGACCTCCATGTTAGGTGAAGTGGTCGTAACAGGTCAACTCGAAGGACAATCCAAAGCCCTCAACCAACAGCGAGCAGCAGATAATATCAAGAATGTCGTATCCATAGATCTCATGAGCAGGTTTCCCGACCTGAACGTAGCCGAAGCCCTACAGAGGGTGCCCGGCATCAATATCATAAGAAATAGAGGTGAGGGTTCCACGGTGACCGTTCGTGGTACACCCGCCCATTTTACTGCGATCAATATCAACGGGGAGCAGATTCCCTCTACCCAAGATAATGGGGCAAGGAACGAATCCCTCGACCTGATACCCGCGGATCAGTTGGCATCTATGGAAATTGTCAAGGCGATTACACCGGATATGGACGGAGATGCCATTGGTGGTTCGATAAACCTCAGGACACCTACGGCAAGCAGTATGGACTGGCGGTTACGTGTAGAAGGAGGTGCGGGTTATAACAGCCTCTCCCAAAGCTATAATGGTATAGGCAGATTAAAGGTATCGAGAAGGTTCTTTAAAGATAATGATACAGGTCAAGGTAGACTCGGGGTATTAGCGGGGTTCAGTTATTTTGAAACAGACAACGAAGAAGACGAAATAGAAGCGGTGTGGTCCGCCTTTCCCGATACGCCCATACTTTCTCTAGACGATGACACCGTGGTCATAGAGAACCACGAACGATCCGACCTGATCAACCAAAGAACGAGAATGGGTGCCACGCTAACCCTCGATTATCGGTTCGACCCAAAGAACGAGATAGTCTTCAACCTTATGTACTCACGTCGTAGTGATATCGACCAAAGAAACCGTCTCCGGGTATTCATGAACGAATCTGCTGGCGTAGAATGGGTCTCATTGGATACCATCAGACAGACCGAACTCCGAAGGGATATTTCACTGCGGGATTATTATTCCTCCAACCTTTCCTATAATCTAGAAGGTAGGCACCAATTGGGAAGGATCGAGGTCGATTGGCGTGCATACTATGCCGACAGTAAAAGAGAAGAAGATGCCTTGGCAGGCAGGTTCGAAAGAGGGGCGGCCAATAGGATAGACCTAGTAGCAAACAACCCGGGCGGTATATACAATGACTTTATACAATTGGGTACCCTTGATACCGACATAGATTTTTTTGATCCTTTTTTGATCAATGAGGTGAACAGGTACGATAGGGTCGACCTGCTCTTGGAATCTGACAACCTAGTTGGAAAGGTAGATGTTACCATGCCGTATAGTCTGGGTAAAGCCTCGGGAATCATAAAAGCGGGGACAAAATACAGGAGACAGTCAAACAATCGGAACAGGAGGAACGAGATATTCAATTATTCCGATCCGAACCAGGTATTCGAGAGAAGGCAGGGATTTGCCAGTATAGTGGGCAATTTTGAGGACGAGGATTTCCTGAACGGTAATATGCGTTTTGGGCCTAGTATTGATGCGGACGGGTTCAGGATGTTTGTGGACAGGTATGATCCACTGTTCAGGTTCGATACCATCAGGACCAATAGGAACACCTTCAACGATACATATACTGCCACAGAGGATATCACCGCCGCTTATGCAATGACCCGCCTAAACTGGAACAGATTGATGATATTGGCCGGGGTACGTTTTGAGAACAATACAGTGATGTATGATGCCTTCAGGGTAAATAATATCACCGGAGCAGCAGCCCCCGTATCCGACAGGATCGACTATAATTTTATCCTACCGAACCTCCACGCCAAGTATACATTGAGTGATATGACCTACTTACGGGGTGCACTGACATGGAGCTATGCGAGGGCCAATTTTAGGGATGTGGTGCCGTATCTCCAGATAGATGAGGAAGGTTCTCGCATCCAGGCAGGTAACCCAGCATTGAGGCCGGGATCTTCACTCAACGTAGACTTAATGATCGAGCGATACCTCGGAACGGTAGGTATCATCTCGGGAGGACTGTTCTATAAGAGTATAGATGATTTCCAATTTTCCCGAAATCTACGTTTTACAAGACCCGGCGATCCATTTTATGAAGAGTTTCCCGGTTTTCAGTTCAGACAGGAACAGAACGGTGAAAATGCGTTGGTCTACGGTCTGGAGCTGAACGTGCAATCTTCACTTAGTTTTTTGCCTAGCTTTTTGAGTAAGTTAGGTATTTACTTCAATTACACATACACAGCGTCTGATGCGAATACCTCAGACAGGCAGGATATCAAGCTGCCCGGACAAGCTGAGCACACTTGGAATGGGGCCCTAAGTTATAACCATAAACTTTTTACGATAAGGGCAGCGGTAAATTATAACGGTACCTTCTTGGCTACTGTGGCCGGAGAGCCGCAGAACGACATCATACAAGAAGAGAGGCTGCAAGTAGACCTTAATGGTTCCTTTAACATCAATGACCGTCTTAAGCTATTTACAGAATTCATGAATGTAACCAACGCCCCTTCCATACAATATCAAGGCATACGTAAAAGGGTGGCCAGATATGCCTATTTCGGTTGGTGGAACAGGTTTGGCATTACTTATAACCTGAGATAGAAAGATGTACATACCCCATCTAACAAAAGGAAGAAAAATGAAAAAGCCATTGAAGATTTACTATATCATAATAACCTTGTTCGTGCTCTTCGCATGTGAGCAGGACGATAACCTATTCGAAAAGGCAGGGCCCGAAATAAGATCATTGATCCCGGTGGATATCTTTAAGCAGGAACGTGGCCTAACGGTTTCATTAGGTATAGAACTAAGGGCCATATCAGGGCTAAATACTTTGAGAGTGTTCAAGGATGGGACCCTTTTTGATGAGGTATTCTATAGCGAAGAGCAACTTTTAGAGACCTATCCTTTCGAATATACGGTGGAGGAACTGCCCGACGGCAGTTTGATAGAGTTTACATTTGAACTTTTGGACCGGGCAGGTGAGCGCTCTTCAGCTTTTGGATTTTTCGTAGAGGTTGGCCCACCATTTTCAATCGAAGAGGAAACGATCGCCGGACAAAACGTACAGGTCGTCACAGGGCGCATCAATCGCGATACCACTTTCAGGAAGGAGAATATCTATATAATCAATGGATTGGTCTCTGTAGAGGGAAATAAGACCTTGACCATAGAGCCGGGTACAACCATATTGATGAGAAGCTTTGAAAACGAGAGGGATTCCAGACTGGCCATTACCCAGGGATCACGAATGAATGCTTCCGGTACAAAGGAAGCGCCCATTGTATTCACCAGTGACCGTACCCTCCATGGCGATGCCGATTGGGGAGATTGGGCAGGAATCTTTATTTATGGAAGGGCACCCACCAACCAAGCCAGCCTGGTGTTCGAGGAAGGTTTCACTTATGGGGGAAACGTAGATAATGATAACTCTGGCCAATTCAAGTATATCAGGATAGAATATGCAGGAAAAAACGATGCCGATGCAATACAGTTCTATGGCGTAGGCTCTTCTACTGAGATTGCCCACCTGAACGTTTGGTCCTGTTTTGATAATGGAGTTCGGTTCAAAGGGGGGAGTGCAGATCTCAAATATCTGGTCGTGATCGATCATGGAGCGTATGGGCTATGGGCAGAACATGGATGGCGTGGTAGAGGGCAGTTCTGGGTATTTCAGACAAAAATTGCAGCTACCATCGTACCTATCAACTTCAATAACATAGCCCGCTCTATAGAATTGAGGAACGATGGCAATGACTTTAACCTACAACCGGCCACTTACGGCAGACTTGCCAATATGACCATGATCGGTAATGGCAATACCGATGCTGATGGCACAAGAAGGGGTTTCAGGGTAAGGACAGGAGCAAGGGCACTGGCCAAAAACTTCATTGTGACCAATTTTCCTGACGACGGTGTAAGGGTAGAGGATGTACCGGAAAGCGCATTGCAGGATGGCAGCATGGTCATACAGCATGTTCGCTCTTTTGGTAACCGCTCCAACTTTGATGAACTGGCAGAAGATTTCTATGCGCCAGATCCAGCATTCGATGTGAACGATAACACCGTACCGGGCATCGGTCCTTCTGACTATGTAGGATCCGTACCTAGTCCATTCGATCCGGCCAACGATCCAGCCTTTGGTAGTTGGTTTACTTCAGCGCCATTTATCGGTGCCGTGGAAAGCGAAGAAAACGATTGGACGTCGGACGGGAACTGGGTAAAGAACCAAGATGGCACTATCAGATAAACAAATTTCAAATTAAAGCGATAAAACAATTTTTAGACAACAAAATCGGACATGAATAAAATGAAAAAAGTAACCCAACTCTTGTTTTTGGCCTTGTTTTTTGGCATCGTCACTATCCTTCCTTCTTGCGATGAGGAGGAAGACCCCGTGTTTACCGCCCCTTCTATTTCCATAGTAGGCGATAATTCAGCAGAACTTATGCCTGGGGAAAATATCGAAGTAAATTTCAATATCAACGCTGAGGGAGGCCTAAGTAAGATCATAGTCAACCGAAATGGTGGATTTTTGGAAGAGGTAGAGCTGACCGATCCGAATGCTACTACCTTTACCTACACAGGGCAGACCGTTCCTACAGATTCGGAAGAGGCGGGCCGGATAGAATTTGAATTTATAGGTGAAAACGTTCAAGGAACTCGTTCGGCGGCACAGACTTTTACCGTAACGGTAAATGTTTATGAGACCATTAGCGTAGGTAGCACAGAGCTTTTTAATGTGTCTTCCTTAGTACCGGATGACGGTGTCGTTAAGAGCGGGACCACCGTTAAGCTCGCTGCAAACAGGTCCTATTATATGGGAGCGGTCGGCCTTCCCAACGATACGATACCGGTCAGCTTTGAAGAAGGTTCTGATTTAGTGATAGAAGAAGGCGTGACAGTGTACATGCAAAGTGGGATCGATTTTGATGTTACGGTTTTTGGTTCGGTTAACATAGAAGGCACCGCTACTGCGCCGATCGTAATGACCAGTGAGCACACATTGAATACTGGCAGCGAACCAGAGGCCGGTGATTGGAACGACTTCCAGATAGAAGGGGCAGGTAAGGGTACCAACAGTGGTATCTTAAAATATGTGAGGATAGAGTACGCAGGTGACAGGGCCTTTATATTGGACGATGTTGGAAACGGTATCGAAGTATCACATGTACAGGTATGGAAATGTACAGATGAGGGCATATTTATTGCCGGTGGCGATGTTAACGTATCCAACTTAGTGGTAACCGACTCTGAGGACACTCAATACAGACTGGACGACGACTATTCGGGTAATATGCAGTACATCTTGGCAGTGATATCCTTGCAGGACGACGGTGATGAATCGATGTACCTCAGGGGAGACTCAGAGGCACTGATATCTAATGTAACAGTAGTGGGCCCTGGTCTTATAGATGGTATTGGAGAGCCTGATGGCCTTCGTTTTTGGTCTACTAGGGGCAATAAAGTGTACAATGCCATTGTAGCAGAATTACCGAGTTTTGGCGTAAGGGCAGAAGAGAACGCTACGGACGGTAGGCCACTTCCAACAGATATAGATGGACCAGTCGTATTTGCGCATTCCTTTGTTTTCAATACCGAAATACAAGATGATGCTACTGGAAATCTAGGTAGGGACGATGCATCGGTTTTCTTTACCGATGCAGGGTTCAACAATTCTACAGATCCGGTCGCAGGCATAGGCCCAATAGATTTTGTGCCAGATGCTGCACCGACCTCTTCATTTGACCCTAGTACTTTAGGTACTTTCTTTCAGGCAGCGACATTCGCAGGAGCTGTAGAGAATGCCTCTAATGATTGGACTACAGGATGGGTCAAGGATCCAGACGGGACTGTACGTTAATATAGGATGATTTTTCTCAATGCAAAAAGCACACTGATCACTATCGGTGTGCTTTTTTTATGATCACTGTTTTTCAGATTTTCGGTTATTTCCAAATCTCTGTGTTGCAGCCCTCAGGATAGCTATTTTTTCTAAGTACGGTACGTAACCCCTATCACATTATTTTTTATAGCTTTTGCCTTACCATTCATGCAATACCATTTTTACTCAAGGGTAATCTGTAGCGTTGCCGAAATCTGACGCGCAAGCCGTAACATTTTCTTAATATTGCTGCCCTTTGTCATTGTCATAATTATATTAGTTTTGATATGTATCAAATAAACGGCTTGTATGCAATGGATCACATTATTTGTAATGCTTATATGGTCAAGACCAAATCTGCTCACGGGTAACCTACCTGAAGAGAACATAAAATTTGTCAACTATGGCGTTGCCGAAGGCCTTTCCCAAAGCACCGTACTGTCTAGTTATCAGGATGCCCATGGTTTTGTATGGCTTGGTACAAGGGATGGTCTCAATCTATTTGATGGCCATAAATTTACGGTATTTCGAAACCGACCCGGTGATACATTATCTATTCTAGATAACCATATTAATGATATAAAAGGTGATAAAAATGGGAATATATGGATAGCTACCAATGAAGGCATGTGTAGCTACCATCCTGATAGGCCTTTCTTTTTAAATTATGAATTAAATATCAAAGGTACAGACCCAGAAATAAGAACCATTCACATTTTTGGCAACGATAAGATATGGGTAGGTAGTAAAGATGGCATATTATGCTTTGATAAGAACAAGCAGGCTTTCTATAAGCCTGATCATCCCATAATCAGGGCTGTTAAGGAAAACTACGTAACGTCTATTTATTCCAATACTTTGGGCGATATTTGGGTAGGTACCACGGAAGGTCTGTACTACTTTGATGCAGACAATAAAAAGGTCAGGTGGTTCCATCCTGATAAAAAGAGTGAATTTAACGTAGCCCATGAGAGAATAGAAGCGATCGTAGGTGATGAAAACGGTAACGTATGGATAGGAACATACGGTGGAGGTGTAACATTGTTCAACTTAAAAGAGGCTACTGCACTACACTTAAATACTGAAAGTACAGGCTCCTTTAAACTAACAAATGATTTTGTAAGGTCTTTGGCCCTAGATAGGAATCAAAATCTTTGGATAGGCACCTTTGAGGGGCTGAACATTTATGACAATAAAAATGAAAGGATTACAAGGGTGCTGCATGACCCTATTAAAAAAGATGGGCTAAGGCATGGTTCTGTACGCTCGCTCATGGTCGATAGCAAGGGGTCGGTTTGGGTGGGGACTTACATGGGCGGGGTAGGATACTTCGATCAGGACAACCAAAGGTTTTCGCATTTTTACCATATCCCGGAGAAAACAACCAGTTTAGGCCATAATGTGGTGAGTGACTTTGTTCAAGACCGGCAAGGAAATTATTTTATAGCTACCGAGCGAGGAGGACTCAGCTATTACAAGACAGATCAAAACGCATTTGAAAGGATTTCGGCTTATCCTAAAAACACCATCAAATCTTTATTGATGGATGATGCGGAAAATCTTTGGATAGGTACTTTTAAAGATGGCCTACATCTCTACGATGCTAAGAGGGGAGATGTAAAAAGTTTTGGACAGATCGATGAACATGGACATACGGCCACTGCAAGCATCAATGATATGATGATCGATAGACAGGGCTATTTATGGTTGGCTACCGATAAAAATGGCGGGTTGTACAAATTTGATAGATCGGAAGCGCTTTTTATCGATTTTGAATTGCAGGATACCCTCCATCAAATACTCAAAAATCACAGGATAATGTCCATGATGCAGGACCATTTGGGGAATTTTTGGCTGGCTACCCAAGGCAAAGGTATAGTCGTATTTGATCCAATTGAGAAAAGAATAGCACAGTACAAGGCCAATGGTAAGGCAGGAGCTTTAAATAGCAATGATATCAACCATATTTTCACGGACTCGAAAGGACGTATATGGGTCGCTACGACAGGCGGTGGGATCAATCTATTTGACAGGCAAAAGGAAGGGTTTTCCGCTTATACCACGGAGCATGGGCTTCAGAATAATACGGTAATTGGCACAATCGAAGACGATAATGGTAATTTATGGATCAGCTGCATCAATGGCATCAGCAGGTTGCGTTTATCCAATTTTTCTTTTAAAAATTATGATTATTCAAGCGGGTTGCCCCTTCAAGAGATTAATGAAGGAGCTTTTTTTAAAGCAGCCAATGGGGATATTTTGATCGGGGGCAACAATGGTTTTATAAAGTTCCATCCTTCTGATATACGTGACAATGATTTTATTCCGAAGGTTAAGATTACCGATTTCAAGATCTCTAATCATTCTGTACGTCCCGGGCAAGAGAACGGCGTCCTTAAAAAAAATATCATGGGAACAGAATCGCTCACTTTAGAGTATGATCAATCTAATTTTACGATAGACTTTATTTTGTTGAGTTTTCTCAAACCTGAAAAAAATCAATATAAGTATAGGTTAGAAGGTTTGGAGGAGAATTGGAATTTTGTGGGGAATACTAAAAGTGCAAGCTATACTAATCTACAGGAAGGTGATTATACGTTTATGGTCATGGGTGCCAACAACGATATGAAGTGGAACTCAGAACCAACAATCTTAAAGATCCACATCAAGCCACCCATGTGGAAGAGTTGGTGGGCGATGTTGGGCTATCTCTTGGTCATCACATCTGGCTTGTTTACAATAAGGCAGATTTCGAGGAAAAGTATGGCTATGCAAAATGAAATCCGCAACAAGGAAATGGAAAATGCTAGATTAGAAGAGAGGCACCGACTTAAATTACAGTCATTTACAGATGTTTCCCATGAATTTAGGACACCGTTGACCTTGATAATCGATCCACTGCAACAGACACTAGAAAATATTGAGAAGGATAATCCGCTGAAAAGGCGGCTCGAAATGGTATATTTTAATGCACGAAGGCTATTGTTGCTTATAAATCAGATTTTGGAGATCAGCGCACTTGATTCAGGCACTGTTGATCTCAAGAACAGGCCGACAGATATTTCTCTTTTGGCCAAAAGTATCTATAAGAATTTTCAAAGTATAGCCAATGCAAATAACATAAGCCTGACCTACAGGGATAGTTTGCCGAACATACATTTGGAGGCCGACCAAGATAAACTGGAAAAGATATTATACAATCTGATTTCTAATGCTTTAAAGTTCAATAGATCGGGAGGCGAAATACTGTTCGCCCTAAACTGTACCCATCAAAATGATACAGAAATCGACGTAGAGATCAAAGTACAGGACAGCGGTGTGGGTATAGATGATGAGGCAAAAGAAAGAGTATTTGAGCGTTTCTATAAGGGGGATGGCACCAAAGGTACTGGAATAGGCCTATCGCTCACAAAGTCTTTGGTAGGGTTGATGCATGGCAATATACAGCTTGAAAGCGAGGTAGGAAAAGGCTCAACGTTTATCGTAGATATTCCCTTTAAAAAGTCAAAGGCAAATCGATCAGGATTTCAGCAAGAATTTAAGAAAGAACTGCCTATAGGATACATCAATGGCCATATTTTAAAAGGAGATGATCCTAAAATTGAAGCTGAGGAGATTGATGATTTGGAAAGAAATACCTACAAAGTGCTCCTGGTGGAAGATGATCAAGAGCTAAGGCATTATCTAAAAGAAAACCTTGACCGCTACTATACTGTTTTTACGGCTAAAAATGGTGTTGGCGGACTAGAAAAGGCCAAAAAGAAAAGTCCGGATATTATATTATCCGATGTGATGATGCCCAAGATGGACGGCATCGAGTTGTGCGAAAAAATCAAGTCCGATCCTAAATTATGTCATATCCCAATTGTTTTGTTGACTGCAAAGACCAACGATAAAGATAAGCTACACGGTTTTGAACATGGTGCGGACGATTACATTGACAAACCGTTTATTTTACGCGAACTAAAGATCAGGGTCGACAATATTTTGAAGAACAGGAAAAAGCTGCGAGAGAGATATATTAAAGATGTAAATTACTCGGGACCAAAAATAGAATTGAACAGTTATGATGAAAAATTACTCGATAAAATCCGAGAGATAATCTATCGGGAAATCGATAGTCCAGAGCTAAACGTAGATTCTCTAGGTAAAGAGGTAGGTTTGAGCAGGGTTCACCTATATAGAAAACTAAAGTCGCTAACGGGTCAATCACCAAGCAATTTTATTAAGGATATAAGGATGAATTTAGCGGCAGAACTATTACAGCAAAATAAGGTAAACATTTCCGAGGTTGCATTTCGGGTCGGGTTTCAGGATCAATTTTACTTCGGTAAATGTTTTAAAAATCGTTTTGGAGTCAGTCCGACAGATTATGCTAAGCAACTCCAAGAACAGTAAGTATTAATCGGATTATACTCCTTGAGGATATAAGATGTCAATAGCATCCATTGGGATAATACGCATTTCGCTCAATTTTATATTATCCTCCTATTGACTAAAGATTGTACTATCCTTATGTTTTTTAATAATTTAACATAAATTGCATTATGTACCAAATAATATTTTGAATTATATTCAATAATATTTAATATATTCTACAATAAATCAATTTATGTAATATTTATTTTTTATGGATATATTTCCAAACTATATAGTTATGTTTGTCGTTAGTATTGGGAAACGATAGTATTTATGATACAGTCATTTGGGGACAAAGAAACTGAAAAGATTTGGAACGGGCAACGTTCTACCAAGCTTCCAGGTAATATCCAAAATGTCGCAAGAAGGAAATTGAGGATGATAAACAATGCCCAGAACATAAATGACCTTAGGGTGCCACCTGCGAACCATCTAGAGAAATTGAGCGGAGATTTACAGGATCTATATAGTATCAGGATAAACAGACAATGGCGGATAGTATTTGACTGGGACAACAATAATGCTTATGAAGTAAGGATAGTCGATTATCATTAAACTTTGAGAGAACATGGATAAATTAAATAACATACACCCTGGAGAAGTACTTCAAGAAGAGTTTCTTGTACCATTGGGACTAAGTGCTTACAGACTGGCAAAGGAGACTTATATACCCCAGACAAGGATAAGTGAGATCATCAGGGGAAAAAGAGGGATAACGGCAGATACCGCCCTAAGATTGGCCAGATATTTCGGTACCACTTCCAAGTTTTGGTTGGGTCTTCAAGACGATTATGACCTTGAGGAAAACGAGGACAAGATAAAAAAGGAACTTGAAAATATCCTACCATTGGAGCGTCCATAACTGGCTTTATGTTTAATAGAGTCCGAAGATAATTAATGGGTTCATATATTAATAACTTTTACTATAATACCATTATTTCATGATATATATTTTTA
>CAKZMZ010000073.1 GCA_937129345.1 uncultured Thalassovita sp.
TAAATCTTTGCCTGCACCATCTGTTTTTAAAATGGCATCTTGTAGACCCAAGCCATCTTCGTTTGGTTCTAAGAGCACGGCCCCTGCCCCATCTCCAAATAAAATGCAAGTGCTTCTGTCGGTGTAATCCACAATGGCCGACATCTTATCGGCGCCTACTACCACCACTTTTTTATACTGACCTGTTTTGATGTAATTAGAACCTGTTTCCAAAGCATAAATAAACCCTGAGCAAGCTGCAGCCAAATCGAAACTCAATGCATTTTTAGCACCTATTTTCTCGCAAATCAGGTTAGCTGTAGAGGGGAAAAGCATATCTGGTGTGATGGTGGCACAAATCAAAACGTCTATATCATTGGCATCAATGCCTCTCTTTTCTAGCAGGCCTTCAATAGCTTTTGCCGCCATGTAAGAGGTCCCTTCTCCAGGTATTTTAAGGATTCTACGTTCTTTAATGCCCGTTCTTGTTTGGATCCACTCATCGTTGGTATCCACCATTTGCTCTAGTTGTTTGTTATCCAGTATATCTTCGGGCACCCAGCCATTTACCGTAGTGATGGCCGCTTTCAATGAAGTCATATAGTTTCAGTGTGTTTTTGTTCACAAATCAATGGCATAGATACTAAAAACTACACAAAAAACACAAATCGATTTTTTCTTACGGAGATGAAGTAAAGATTGGCAAAATAAAAAAAGTGCGCTACCTTGTTTGCCAAAAGCATAGATCAATATAAAAAGCTAATTTACTATGAGCCAACTCGTGTTCCCTTTAAACCTCCGTTTTAAGATTTCTACCTTTGCCAGCGATTTTGTAGCCTCAAACGCACATGGGGAAACCATTGCCTACGTAAGACAAAAACTTTTTAAGCTCAAAGAGGAAGTCAATGTGTTTACAGACGAATCCAAAGAGCAACTCATGTTTTCGATAAAAGCAGATAAATGGTTGGACTTTTCGGCCTCTTACCAATTTCTCGATAGCCAAAGCAACCCTTGCGGTAGAGTGGTGAGAAAAGGCTGGCGCTCTATTTGGAAAGCACGCTATGAAATTTATGACGATGTGGACCAACAAGATTTATTGATTGAAGAAGAAAATGCCTGGGTAAAAGTGGGCGATGGTATTTTTGGGGAAATCCCTATCTTGGGCATGTTCACAGGATATTTGTTCAATCCAAAATACATGGTTTCCCGCCCCGACGGCACTCCTGTTGCACGCTTGGTCAAAAATCCTTCTTTTTTTGGAAGGAAGTTCCAGATAGAAAAACTGGGTGAATTAAGTGCCAGCGAAGAATTGCGTTTGCTTTTGGCTTTAATGATGATGGTATTGTTGGAGAGAAGAAGGGGGTAGTAGTGTAAAGTTGGAATTTGTTGAGTTGAATAGTTGAGAAGGTTTTTATATGGGTATATTTTTTTAATCTTAATATGTTCAATATAAATTTCTTGTATATTTCTTGAAAATTTATTTGAGCGATTTTAGCAAAAGATGCCAGATTTAGCATATATAGCCCTTATTATTTTTCCTTTCCTTATTATTTTAAATTATTTATTCTTTAAAATCAACTATTCGATAGCTTCTATAATAATTTCAAGTTTAGTAATAATATTTTGGCTAATTAATCTTGAATTTATGGTAAAGCAACTCGAGTTTTTTTTGAGGTATGTAGCTGTTTATATATTTTTTACTCATTTTCTAAATAGACCAACTCAAAGCTATGAAGTCAGCAGATTAAAAAATGTAATAATTATTTGGGTATTTATAATCCTATTTTTTTTATGGGTGTTCGGCCTTAGATTTAATAATAAAATTGACATTTTTTTATTAGCAATTTTTGTAATTATAACTATTGTATTTTTCATTAGGAAAGTACCTAAAGTAAGAAAGTCATTAGCAGTCTTAGGAACATTTCTTTACTTATCTCTCACAATTTTTTATGGAGAAATCGAACTCTCAAATTATTTTGAAAATAGAACAATTAAGGAAATTGATAAAAAGAATATTTTAATAATCAAAGAATCATATACCTTCACTAATAGTTATTTAGTCTGCAAAACTGCTCTTAAAATATTTCGGGGGAATTTATATTTTGTAAAAGAATCCGGTGTACTTAATGGGAAAATAGAATCTGTAGAAATAGAAAAAAAACATAATAAGGTAAATATTAGAATAAGAGAATCACAGCAAAAAATCACACTAAAATACTAATCTTCACTTCCCCATCCAACAAAATCCATACTGCCACAAGCCTTTTTTTAAAGCCTTATATTGAGCAACAGTAGCTTTGGTATGCGCCAAATTAAACGGAAGTTTATCTAAAATAGAATTAGGCAACCACTTGATTAGTTGCCCAGAAAGAGTACCCAACTTACCTAGTTGGTACAAGCGCTTAGAGCTTGGCATTACGGCCCGGCTTATGTCTTTATACTCATAAGAACAAAACCCAACCTTTTTAGTCTCAACTTCAAGATTCTCTATGTTCAATAAATTAGGAATATGAAAACCCTCAAACCAAGTGGCAAGCACTTGCATATCTTGCTTACTTTTAGACAAGCCTGTTAGAAAATAATCTGCTAAAATCAATTTACCATCGGGCTTAAGCAGTCGGTAGGCCTCTTTCAAAAATGCGATTTTATCCTCGCAGTGGAAAAAGCTCTCTACCGCCCAAAGTACATCAAAGTTTTCGCTAGGGAGTTTTGTGTTTAAATAGTCAACTTCTAGAAATAAAATCTGATTTTGTAAGCCGGCTTTTTGTACATTATTCTCGGCTTCTTTCAGTTGTGATGAACTGATATTGACCCCTGTAACTTGCGAATTAAAATTATTGGCTAAAAAAATAGCTGCTCCACCTACCCCACAACCCATATCTAACACTTTGGCATTTCGGGACATTTCAGCAAAATCGGCTAATTGTTGCTTGTGAAGTTTGAGCGCATCCTGTAGGTTTTTTGTGCCGTCATCCCAATATCCAAAGTGTAAAGAGGCCGATTTTCTTTTAGCCCAAAACAAGTCATATAGCAAACCTGCTTGCTCATAAGATTTTTGGATAGAATCGAGGTGCATTAGGTCAAATTAATATCTAAAAAGGCCACGAATTAATCCGTGGGCTACTTTATTCCTAAGATAAAATGATGTTTATCTAAAAACTAAAACCCAATAACTAACAACAATTTTAATCTAACTTCAACACGGCCATAAAGGCTTCTTGCGGAATTTCTACGCTGCCCACTTGGCGCATGCGCTTTTTACCTTTCTTCTGCTTTTCTAGTAACTTACGCTTACGGGTAATGTCACCACCATAACATTTAGCAATTACGTTTTTGCGCAAGGCTCGCACCGTTTCTCTTGCAATAACTTTAGTACCTATAGCAGCTTGTATGGCTATTTCGAATTGCTGTCTTGGCAACAAATCTTTCAGTTTCTCACAGATTTTCTTGCCCCACTCATACGCTTTATCGCGGTGTACTATGGCAGAAAGTGCATCTACCAGTTCGCCATTGAGCATAATATCTAGCTTAACCAATTTGGATGTCCTAAAACCCGTTACTTCATAATCTAAGGAGGCATAGCCGCGAGAAATGGTCTTGAGCTTATCGTAAAAGTCAAAAACAATTTCTGCCAAAGGCATGTCAAATTTAAGTTCTACACGATCGGCAGTAAGATAGATCTGGTTCTTAAGTTGCCCTCGCTTATCCATACAAAGCGAAATTACAGGGCCTACAAAATCGGCTTTGGTAATTATTGAGGCGGCAATAAATGGCTCTTCTACATAAGAAATTTCGTTAGGCGCCGGCATGTCTGAAGGAGCATTTACCTCTACCATTTCATCTTTAGTATTGTATGCACGGAACTGCACCGATGGCACAGTAGTTACTACCGTCATGTCAAACTCGCGCTCTAGTCGTTCTTGCACAATCTCCATGTGCAACATGCCTAAGAAACCACACCGGAAACCAAAGCCCAAAGCAGCAGAAGTCTCAGGTTCCCAAACCAAAGAGGCATCGTTCAACTGCAACTTCTCCATAGAAGCGCGAAGTTCTTCAAACTCGCTAGTATCTACTGGATAAATACCTGCAAATACCATTGGTTTTACAAACTCAAAACCTTTTATAGCCTCTTTACAAGGATTGTCAACCTGAGTTATAGTATCCCCTACTTTTACTTCACGTGCGTCTTTGATACCAGAAATCAAATAGCCAACATTACCGGCTGAAATTGTTTCTGTAGCTGATTGTTTGAGCTTTAGTATACCTATTTCATCTGCATGGTAATGCTTTTTGGTAGCTACGAATTTTACTTCATCGCCTTTATTGATACTACCGTTCTTTACTCTAAAGTAGACTTCTACCCCACGGTAGGGATTGTAAA
>CAKZMZ010000074.1 GCA_937129345.1 uncultured Thalassovita sp.
AACCATATACTCTGCTGGCATCTGCATTTTTGATATAGAAATAATCAAAGTTATCATTTATTTTGTTGACTACCCTTACCCTAAATGGCTGTGTATTTCCATAAGTGCATAGATCAACTCGGTCTATATAAAGGTGGTGCATGACAGAGATATTACCGCTGGCTTTTAATATTGCATAAATTTCCTTGAGCGATTCATAAATACTCGGCATATCATTTTGTGAGAAGAAAACCGTTTTCCAAAGCGTATCATTGCCATCTTTATCGTAAAGCGGTATTTCATTTTCGTGGCGGAGTAAATCGGTGTAATGCAGAGGAATGCTTATATATCTATTATAAGTGTAAAGAAATTTCTTGAGGGGCTCTTGTATTGTAAATGGCTTCTTTTTTTTCTTAATTATGGCCATGGCAATTAGGGAAAAATGGTTAGATAGCTATTGTAATTGATGCACACTAAATTTCTCAGGAAACTTAGCGGTTTTTTTACTGTAAAAATCATTGATTCTCTGCATGTCTTTTTTAAAATCTCCGGTAGTGTAGATTAGTTCACCAATACCCGCTTCTTTAATAGGATAATCCAGATACCCCAAAGCTATGGGAACATTGGCCTCCACAGCTATACGATAAAACCCCGTTTTCCACTTAGGGGCAAGGCTTCTTGTGCCTTCAGGGGTAACCAAAATAACTAAGCTGTCTTCGTATTCTTTAAATAGGTCAGACATTACATGCACCATGCTCCTTTTTTTAAGTCCTCCGTTTTTGGGCTTTCTGTCTATGGGTATGGCGCCCAGAGGTTTCATAATCAAATTAAGTGGGAATTTTACCCACTCTTTTTTGATGGTAAACTTTAAAGGAATACCCATAATGTAAAAAGCTGCTCTGGCAAAAAAGAGATCCCAATTACTGGTGTGGGGAGCTGCAATCATTACAAAATGGGTCACATCCTTAGGGATTTGATTGTTTATGTGCCACCCAAATAGCCAAAATGCCAACTTGCTTAATACCTTCATCATAAAAGCAAAATTAGCTAAAAAAATTATTTTGAGGTATAAACATTTATTGGGTATAAATGACTTGGTTAAGGCTATCGGCTACGTTTTGGGGTAGTACTGCTTCAATTCTTACCTCTACAATGCCGTCGTTGATCATCTTTATACTTTGTGCTCCTTTTTTAGAAAGGTCTATGATCCTACCAGCAACAAATGGCCCTCTATCATTGATCCTAACTGTTACTTGTCTGTTGTTTTTAAGATTGGTTACCAATACTTTGGTGCCAAATGGTAGGTGTTTGTGTGCCGCAGTAAGGCTGTCTTGCCTAAAAATCTCTCCGCTAGCCGTGGGGCGTCCATCAAATTTATCGGCATAGTAAGAGGCGATGCCTTCTTGCTCAAAAGTTTTGTTGGGTAGAGGTTCTGCTGTTTCCTCCTGTACGTTGTTTAGTTCATCTATAAACTCACAGGCAGAAAAAGTAGTAATGAAAAATAAAGAGATGATGGTTAAAAGGTTTCTCATGGTTTAATTGTTTGGTTGTTATACTTAACACTATTCATAAAGTGTGCCTGTATTTTTATGAGTAAAAGATGTTTTTATGTCAAATTATTTGGTTTTCATGGGTATTAATTTGATTTCATTTTAAAAGTATTTAGTTTTGTAATGAATTACGGAATTTTTGGATAGGGAGCTCTGCTCCCTAATTTTTTTGTATAGGTTTTTATTTAACCCTATGGAGGTGGAGATGGAACTCGAAGATAAGATACACCAAATTGCCGAGGAACAGTTAATGGATCCAACATTGTTTGTGGTTTCGGTTCAATTAAAAAAAGGTAGTAAGGACAAACTAGAGATTCTGATTGATGGAGACCATGGTGTTGGCATCGACGATTGCGCCAATATTAGCAGAAGAATAGGCCAAGTTCTAGAGGAGGGAGATGTACTGGAAAATGCCTATCAACTAGAAGTTTCTTCACCGGGTGTGGGACAACCGCTAAAATTGATTCGACAATACAAGGCGAACATAGGTAGAAAGCTAAAAGTGCTGCTCCAAAATGGCAAGGAGTTTAATGGGGTTTTGAGGGAGGTAAGTGAGGATAGTTTTTTAATGGATGTAGAAATAAAGGAGAAAAAGAAAAAAATAAAACTGGAATCAACTTGGGTTTCTATTTCTGAGGTAAATATTGCCAAGGTGCAGGTTTCATTTAAGTAGTTTAGATTACTTTAATAAACATCAAACTTGATATAAAAGAATAAAATTGATAAGATAATAGTAAAGCTAGTAAGTTATGGATAGTTCGGTTTTAATTAACACGTTTGCAGATTTTGCCAAGCTAAAAAACATCGATAAGCCTACCATGATACGCATTCTAGAGGATGTTTTCCGTACCATGATCAGGAAAAAGTTCATTACCGATGAAAACTTTGATGTAATCATCAACGTGGAGAAAGGTGACTTGGAGATTTGGAGATACAGAGAAATTGTAGAAGACGACGCTGAGGTAGAGGACGAAAACCTAACTATCAGGCTTTCTGAGGCTAAAAAAATTGAAGCGGATTTTGAGGTTGGCGAAGAAGTGGCCGAAGAAGTGAAAATAATTGATTTTGGTCGTAGGCTGGTACAGACCGCCCGTCAGACCTTAATACAAAAAGTTAAAGATCTCGAGAAAGACATCCTCTTTCAAAAATATAAAGATTTGGTCGGTGAAATGGTCTCGTGCGAAGTGTATCAAGTTTTGAGCAGGGAGGTAATTCTCATTGACAATGACCGTCAGGAGCTCTCTATGCCTAAAAATGAACAGATTTTTAAAGATCGCTTTAGAAAAGGTGATACTGTAAGGGCCATTGTGCACAGAGTAGAGATGGTAAATAATAATCCAAAAATCATCCTTTCTAGAACCTCACCTGAGTTTTTAGAGCGCTTGTTCGAAAACGAGGTGCCAGAAGTTTACGACGGACTGATCACCATTAAAAAAGTGGTTAGAGAACCTGGTGAAAGGGCCAAGGTGGCAGTAGAATCTTATGACGACAGAATAGACCCTGTTGGTGCATGTGTTGGCATGAAGGGCTCGAGGATCCACAGCATCGTGCGCGAGCTGCAAAACGAAAACATAGACGTCATCAACTACACCGAAAATATAGAATTGTACATTGCCAGGGCTTTGAGTCCATCAAAAATCAACAGTATTAAAATTGATGAAGATAAAAGTAGGGCCTCTGTATTTTTGAACAGAGATCAAGTATCATTGGCAATTGGTAAAGGCGGGCAGAATATAAAATTGGCCAGTAGGTTGGTTGGGCTCGAAATCGACGTATTTAGAGAATTAGGTGATTTTGAAGACGACGACGAAGATGTGGAATTGAGCGAATTTACAGATGTGATCGATGAATGGATGATCGATGAACTCAAAAGGATTGGTTTGGATACAGCAAAAAGCGTATTGGCGGTTAGTCCGCAAGATTTGCTGAGAAGAACTGAACTAGAAGAGGAATCTATCGATTGGATAAGAGAAATATTAAGAAAAGAATTTGAATAGCTAGTAAGTTTTTGCTGTTGAATGCAGCTGAAAAATCAGGCTATCAATCAATTTTTTGATAAAAATCTATTTTTAGATAAAGTTTTTGTTCGGGTTTTAAACGAATGCCAAAATTTATTACCAAAAACAACTCGTTTATGAAGTAATAAAAATCAATTATAGGGCGTCATTTTTAGCTTTCTACTTCTAATACTTTATCTTTGCAGTAATTTAAGAAGAAAAAAAGGCAATTATAAATTGCCGAAAGGAGTATTTAAGGAAAAATATGAGATTAAGTCAGGCAGCGAGAAAATTCAATGTTGGTATTGCTAGAATAGCAGAGTTGCTAAAGTCTAAAGGCTTTGAGGTTGATGGGAAACCTAACTCAAAGATTACAGATGAGCAACTTACTATGCTTGCCAAAGAGTTTGAGTCCTCTATGGCAGTAAAGCAAGAGGCTGCTGAACTTACAATTGGGTCTAGCCATAACGATGTTGTCATCAAATCTGACAAAAAGCCGACAGGCGAAGTAGAAGAAGATGATGATGACAGCGAAGATGACATCCTGATATTTGATAAGTCAGCTGGTACAACGGGCAAGGCCCAAAAAGATAAAAAAGAAGAGGTAGAAGAGAGCAAAGAGGAAGAAGCTCCCCGAGATTCAAGAGAAGAAGATAAATCAGAAGCGGATACCATTTCAAGCAAACCGTCTGGACTTAAAATAGTCGGGAAAATAGAGCTTGATAAAAAAGGCAACCCAATAAAATCGAAAAAGAAGGCAGAAACTTCTGAGCCTGTAGAGCAAAAAGAAAAGCCCGCAGATAAACTACCTGAGGAAGAGAAAGAAGAAGCGCCGGTACAAGAAGAGAAGGTTGAGGCAAAAGAAGAAAAACCTATCGAAAACCCCCCACAAGAAAAGCCTGAACAGGATAAGAAAGAGGAAGAAATAGTTGAGAAGCAAGAGCAAGTTGAAGAAGTTGAGGCTGAAAAAGAAGAAGTTGAGGCTAAAAAAGAAGAAGAGGTTGTAGAGAAGGAAGAAGAAGTTCAAGAGGAGATAGTTGAAAAGGAGGAGGTTCAGGCCAAAGAAGAAACACCAGAAGTTGAAGAAGAAGAGGAGGAAGAGGAAGAATTGGTTGATGAAGATGAGCAAGTAGAAGATGAGGTTTCTGAGAAGGAGTTTGGCAAGACTGAAGATAAAAGGGTAATTAAAGCCAAATCTGATAAGCTCAAAGGCCTAAAAGTTGTAGGAAAAATTGACTTGCCCACAGGCGGTAACAAAAAGAAAAGCAAACCAGTTGCTTCTTCTGATGAACGCAAAAGCAAAGGAAAACGCAAAAGAAAACGCGTTAGAATCCAAAATTCTGATAAAACTGAAAAGCTCGAACAACAGGAACGTTTCAGAAAAGAGCACGAACAAAGTGGAGGCGGGAAGAAGGGCAAGAAAAAAGAACGTTCTCGCAAAGGCGAAGTGTCAGAAAAAGAAGTACAAGAGAATTACAAGCAAACACTTGCTAGGCTTAGTGGTAGTGGTCAGTCTCAAACAAAATCTGGCAGAAAATACAGAAAAGAGAAAAGAGAAGCAGCAGCTGCGCGTGAAGCCCAACAGCAAGAGCAGGATAGCGGCAATGTATTAAAGGTAACCGAGTTTATCTCGACAAATGAGTTGGCTACCTTAATGGAAGTAAATGTAAATGAAATCATAGCAAGTGCTATGAAACTCGGCATGTTCGTCTCTATTAACCAGCGTTTAGATGCCGATACCATTACATTGCTTACTGATGAGTTTGGTTTTGATGTAGAGTTTACCTCCGCAGAAGAAGAAGTTGAAGTAAAGTTAGAAGAAGATAAAGATAAGCCAGAAGATTTAAAGGAAAGAGCACCTATTGTTACCATTATGGGTCATGTTGACCATGGTAAAACCTCTTTGCTTGACTACATCAGAAAAACAAAAGTGGCTTCAGGCGAGGCAGGAGGTATTACTCAACACATCGGTGCTTATAATGTAACCACGGACTCAGGTAGAGATATCGCATTCTTAGATACACCAGGCCACGAAGCGTTTACAGCTATGCGTGCAAGAGGTGCAAAGCTAACAGATGTGGTAATTGTGGTAATTGCAGCAGACGATAATGTGATGCCCCAAACAAAAGAGGCAATCAACCACGCACAAGTAGCAGAAGTACCTATTGTAATTGCGATCAATAAAGTGGATAAACCCACGGCCAACCCACATAAAATAAAAGAGGAACTGGCCAATATGAATATTTTGGTTGAAGAGTGGGGTGGAAAAGTGCAATGCCAAGAAATATCTGCCAAAACAGGTCAAGGTGTT
>CAKZMZ010000075.1 GCA_937129345.1 uncultured Thalassovita sp.
TTTTGTCTCTGGTTGTAACATCATCATATCCCAAAAGGAAGTGGAGTTTATGATTTGCGAAGATGTAAGCAAGTAGCCTTCTCCAAATTCTAGCATGGTATCAGAAATATCGCATTTTGCAGTTGCAGGTTTTTGCTTTTTTCCTCCGAAAATATTACTAAAAAATCCCATCAATTTTAATAATTATATAAATGTATGATTGAAACTAAAAAATCTTGATGATTAGTAGTAGTGAAATTTTATAAGTGGTTGCTTGAGGCATACATCGGTAGTTAAAAATAAAAAAACAACTACCAACTCAACTCTTTATAAAGACGGGGTCTATTGCACTTTGGTTACCTCATACAAGACTTTTCCGTTTTCGTCATACAATTTAATTTGAAGTTTAGCCTCATTTGCTTCTTTAAAAGTTTTGGCCCAAAGAAAACCGCCACTGGCTTCGGGCGAGGTAAATGGCTGTGTGATTTTTGCCTCAGGATCTGTGGAGTTGGGATCGCCGGGTAGTCTGCCCAGTCTAGAGTTTTGGTCTACTAAAGCCCCGGAGCTAAATTCTTCTATACCTTCTTGCGAAATGGAATGATACTGCCAATGGCGGTCACCACAGAAAATATAGAATCCTTTTTGGTCTAATTTATTTTCTTTGATCCAATTAAAAAATGCTTGTCCTTCATACCTAAAACCGCCTATGTTGGTATGGTTATCGGTTTTGCGTTTATCGTCGGGGCCGATCATGGGCGTAGGCGTAATGAGCACTTTAAATGCTGCTGTGCTTGATAGAAGGGTTTCTTTCAGCCATTCTTTTTGTTCTTTGCCCCACATGGTTTTTTCGGGGCCATCTTCCATTTTATTGGGGCTGCGGTAATCGCGACCTTCTAGCATCCAAACTTGTAAAAGACTGCCAGCTTTAAACGTACGGTAAGTTTTAGCTGTAGAATCTTCGGGCATGCTCAAAGGTATCTGCTCCAAAAACATTTTCTTGCCCTCTTCATTTGTTGGTTTTGGCCCGTGTTTCTCATTGGTGGCTAAAGTGTCTGAGTCATCGTAGCGATGGTCGTGATCATCCTTAAGCCAAAAAGTAGTAGTGTGATCCAATAGTTTTCTGTACCTAGGCAGCATAAATTGTTGGTGCCATTTGTGGCGCATTTCGGGCACTTCTAAAGCTTTGTTAAACGGCGGGTGGTCGTAGTAAACATTATCGCCGTTGCCTATAAATACATCAGGAGAAAGATCTAGAATGGCTTCGTGTGCAGGATATCCCAAAGCGGCATCGGGACCTGAGTAAGCCGCCTTACCTTGAGAAGTATTGTTACCTCTGCCGAAATCGCCTCCAAGGTAAAATCTATCATAGTGCGAACCGGTGACCATTACCAAAGAAAAATCCTCGGGTTCTTCTGGGCTAGGTAGGGTCTTGAACTCAGCAACTCGACTGTATTGCAAGGTTTGGTCATCTTTTCCGAATTTTAATCTGTAGAAATAGGTTTGATCAGGTATGAGTCCCCCTGTAAGTGCCTTTAGAGTGTAGCCATTTTTAGGAAGGGCCTCATATGTTTTGGTCACGTAAAATTGATCAAAGGTGCTATCAGTACTGATTTCGAAGAATCCGATGCCTTCCATGCCTTTATAGATAGAATCTTGTTCACTTTCGGCGTTGAGTCTTGCGTGTAGAATTATTGTAGATGCAGAAGGTTCACCAGCGATTAAAATCGGCTCAGGATAGTCATAATCGCCACTTGGCTTTTTGTAGTCAGCGCAAGAAATTAAAAGTGAAAAAATAAGGAATAGGCAAAAAAATGAATTTTGTTTGTGCATTTTGATAGTACTTAATCGTCAAGAAAATTATTCTCGAATATAAGTACCATTTGATTACATGAAAAGCCGTTTCAGCAAATAACAGCCTATGCACTTATTTTTTGTTTTTCATTCTTTGCCAAATTACTTTTCAAAATATTTAAGCCTGACTTTGGCCCAAAGAATAAGGCTAAGATGAATTGCAGCCCAATAACACTGGCCATGGCACCTGCAATAGATCCATTGATGCCAACCGCCAAGAAGTAACCGAAAATTGCTGATAAAATACCTGCTAAAACAGATAAGATTAGCATTCTGGGTAAACGGTCGGTGAGGAGGTAAGCTATGGCTGGTGGGCCGATCAAAAATGCAACGACCATAATGGCACCTACCGACTCAAAAGAAAATACGGTGGTAAGCGAGACCAAACTCATTAAAAGGTAATGCCAAAACACGGTAGAAATACCTAATGATGCAGCTAACAATTCATCAAAACTGGTAACTAGAAGTCCTTTGTAGCCTGTAACAATAACAGTTATAACAACTAATAAATTGAATCCCAACATCCAAACAGCTTCTGGGCCTAGGTCTATGCCATTGTCTAAAATAATGGTCTGGAGCGGTACATAAGCGATTTCTCCATAAAGCACACATTCTTGATCCAAATCCACCTGCCCAGCAAAAAAGGAAATTAAGATAACTCCGATAGAGAACAACCAAGTAAAAGAAACACCAATGGCCGCATCTTCTTGGAGTTTGCCTAATTTGCTAAAAAACTCGATCAACATGGTAGTGATAATGCCAAAAATAGCTGCTCCCAAAAGCATAGGAAAAGAGGCTCTAGAATCGGTAATGAGGTAAGCAATGGCAATGCCCGGCAATACCGCATGGGAAATGGCATCGCCGACCATGGTCATTTTTCTAAGTAAAAGAAAACAGCCTAAAAGACCACAGCTAGAAGCCACAAGAGAACCGGTAAGTATGATCCAAAAAGCATCCATTTTATTTTTAATTAGTTATTGGTTTTTAGATGTTAGTTGTTGGAGGTTAGATTTTAGTTTATTTGTGGATTTTTTTATTTAGTTAGATTTTAGTGATTCATTGGTTTATTCGTGGATTTGAGGATTTGTTTATTCGAGTTGTTCAGAAATTTTATCAAACTATAAACAAGCGTAGCCAAGATATAAACTCATCAACCTACTCATTCTTTATTATTATAAGGAATGGGAGAATCGTGTGGGTCGATCAAAGGGTATTCCAGTTGATGCTCTAATTCTTTTTCAATTTCTGGTGTAATTAAATGCTCTATGGCCTCGGCATCATCATGTACATGATCGGCAGGCAGTTGCATGTGCTTGGTGAGGTATATCTCCCAAAGTCTGTGTATTTTAGTTACTCTCCTGCCTTCTTCCAATCCTTTTTCTGTGAAGCGTGCCGCTTTTCCTCTTATAGAAACAAGACCATTTTTTTCGAGTTTTTTTAAGCCTTCATTAAGCTGTTTAGAAGATAGGGAGCGTTTGTCTTTCATTTCTGCAAATGACCACAATTCTAAAAAATTGCTGTTGACCTCGCCTAAGTGGTACATACATTTTAAAATATTTTCGTGCAGCATTTTGGTTTCAACACGCCTACTTTTTTGCCATTTGGCCAAAATCCCTTTCCGTTTCCCTAACAATATTGAAAAAATCGCCAATAGTGAAAGTACCATAACTATCCATGGACCTGTGGGCATTTTAGGAAAAGTGTAAGAAACAAAAGTACCCGAGATACCCGCCACAGTTGCAAAAGCCGCACTTAAAATCAGCATGATTTTAAGATCATTGGTCCAGTATCTGGCGGCAGCAGCCGGGGTAATTAGCAATGCGGCCATTAAAACTACGCCTACGGCTTGTATGCCCACAGCAATGGCAAAAACAGTTAGTATTGAAATTAAAAATTCCAACCTTTTAACTGGGAATCCTTTAGCTGCTGCATAGTTTCTGTCGAAAGTTATGAGCTTAAAGCTATCGTAAAACAGAAAAATCAGAAGTAAAAGTACCAAACTGAAAACGCCAAAAATCTTAATATCGGAGGGCATCATAGATGCAGCATTTCCGAAAAGATACTTGTCAAGGCCTGATTGTGCCGCGTTGCCCGAGTTTTGTATGGAAGTGAGCAACAAGATGCCAATGCCATAAAATACGGATAAGATAAGACCAAGCGCCGCATCTGTTTTTATTTTGGTGTTTCTGGTGATGTAGTCAATTAGATAAAGCCCGATCCAGCCACTTATGAAAGCGCCAACCAACAGATAGAAAGGATTTTTACTCTCTGTAATTAAAAAAGAAAGGCAAATGCCAGGCAAGATAGCATGCGAAATGGCATCGCCCACCAAGGCCCTTTTCCTTAAGAAAGTAAAGCAACCTATTACCGCAGAACTACTGCTCATAAGAACTACGGCAATTACCACCCATTTAACATTGGGGTCTTTCAATAAAAAAAAGTCTGTAAACAAATCCATAGTTATCAGCCTTTTGGTCTTTTTTTCTCTCTAACAGGATAGCCCTGTTGTTTGAGTAATTCTGCCACTTGAGTGAGTATTTGCAGGCGTCCGCCATAAGTCTTTTCGAGTATTTCTTTCTGAAAAACCTCTTCGGTTTTGCCAGAGGCGATCAAGCGCGTATTGATCAGAACCAACCAATCAAAGTATTTACTGGCAGTTTGCAGGTCGTGGTGCACCACCACAATGGTTTTGCCTTGTTGTTTCATTTCTTTTAGCAATGAAATGATGGCGTTTTCTGTGGCTGCATCTACTCCAGCGAAAGGCTCATCTAGCAGATACAAATCGGCTTCTTGTGCCAAAGCTCTTGCAATAAAAACCCGCTGCTGTTGCCCGCCCGATAACTGTGATATTTGGCGTTTAGCAAAAGCCTCCAATTGCACTTTTTTAATGGCATCGCTTATAATTTCCTTGTCTTTATTGTTGATGCGCTTAAATAAATTTTTTCGGTTGAACCGGCCCATAGTAACCGTATCATACACATTTACAGGAAAATCCCAGTCTACAGAGCCTCTCTGTGGTACATAAGCTACTTTATCTCTAACATCGGCAAGGTCCCGCCCAAATAGCTTAATATAGCCACTGCTCGGTTTGATCAAACCCATAATTGCTTTCATCATGGTGGTTTTGCCCGAACCGTTAGGTCCGATGACACCAATTAATTTGCCAGCTGGTAAAGTGTAGTCCAGATTCCAAACCGCGGGTTTATTGTCATAAGTCACGGTAAGGTTGTGCAGTTCTAAAACGGGGTTTTCAACATGTTCTATCATCTTACTTATTTTAAACTGCTTACAATGGTGTTCACATTAGATTTGACCATGCCAATGTAAGTGCCTTCTGCTGTACCTGCTTCTCCCATGGCGTCAGAATAAAGGGTGCCTCCAATCTTTACATCATGACCTTTTTCTTTACATCCCGACACCACAGTCTCTAGCGATTTAGAAGAGACTGAAGTTTCTACAAACACGGCCTTGATATTATTTTCCACAATAAAATTAACCAATTCTGAAACATCCCTAAGCCCAAATTCTGATAAAGTAGAAATACCTTGCAGGCCTTTTACTTCTATTTGGTAAGCGGTACCGAAATATCCAAAAGCATCATGTGCCGTAATCAGTACGCGCTGTTTTTTTGGGATTTGTGCAATTTGTTGTTTTACCCAGCGGTGCAAGGTATCGAGTGCGTTTGTATATGCTTTGGTATTGCTCATAAAGTATTGGGCATTGGTAGTGTCTGCCTCAGCCAATGACTTGCCCGCATAGTCAACAGTCTGTTTCCAAAGCTCAACATCGAACCAGATATGTGGATCATAAGCCTGAGAAGCATCTTGTGGTGCTTGTAATGAGTTTTTATCAATCTCATCGGCAATGGCAAATACAGGTTTTTGTCTAGAAAGTTGCTCAAATACTTCTCCCATTTTACCTTCTAAGTGCAGTCCGTTATAAAATACTACATCTGCTTTCCTGAGTTCTGAGAGGTCGCCGGGGGTGGGTTTGTAAAGGTGCGGATCTACACCAGGACCCATCAGTCCTATAACTTCTGCCTTTTCTTGGGCTATATTTTTTAGTGCATCTTGAATCATACCTGTTGTGGTAACTATATAGAGTTTACCATTTTTGCTTTGTTCTTGTTCACAGCCAACGATGATCAGGAGAATAAATGGAATAGCTAAAACAATAAAAAACCTTTTCATAGCTTTTGATTTCCAATTAAGTATTTGAGTTTGAATTAAATTTAGGCAAATCTAAAAATTTATTTATGCTTATTTAAAAATACGTAATTTTAATCTATTTAGATTTCGAATTAAGGGCGATAAACCTTGGTGCAAAGCTATGTATACACCATATAAAACACATCTTAATCAATTGCGGACGATAAAATTGATGCATGTATAGTAGTCAGTTATTTTATATAATTTTAATCAATCTCTAAAGGATATAAATAAAAGCTGATGTATTAGTGCTGAATGATTTAATTAAACGGGTAGATTTATCACTCTTTTTCGGTCTGGCAGTTAAGTACATTGATAGGTTTAAATTTGTTATTTGGCAAGTTTAAAAAACTATATCACTATCGATTAGTTTATTTTGCGAGTAAATTTTTGAGCGACATAGAGATTTAATTAGAAAATGAACAAAAGAAAGTTATCAGTAATTGGCGGATTGCTTCTTATAGTTATTTCAGTAGTAGTTTCACTTAAGTTTATGAAACCGCCTGAGGGTCAAAGAAGAGGAATGCCGGGAGCGACCAAACTCAATGATGTTAAAGTAGTAAGGACATCAGTGGTCAAGAATCAAGATGTGAGTTCTTCTGTACCCGTAACCGGTAAACTAGAAGCTAAAAACAAGATAGAGATTTTTGCTGAAGTAAGCGGTGTGATGCTTGTGGGCAATAAAGAATTTAAAGAAGGTGCATTTTTTAGTAAAGGCGAGGTTTTAGTTCGCTTAGACGATTCTGAAGAAAGATTGGATCTTTTAGCCCAAAAAAGTAACGTGCTTAACCAAGTCACACAAATTTTGCCCGAAATCAAAATCGATTACAGTGAGAGTGCCTCTGAGTGGATAGATTACGTAGACAATTTTGATATAAATGCACCGCTACCTCCCTTGCCAAAGCCCAGAAATGAGCAGGAAAAGTATTTTTTTGCAGCTCAAAACGTATATAATCTTTATTATTCTATAAAGAGTGCAGAGTCTAGGCTTGGGAAATATACCATTATAGCACCTTATAGTGGTGTGCTAACTGAAGCGACCATTAATCCAGGTACCTTAGTGAGGACAGGACAAAAACTCGGTGAGTTCATAAATCCAACTGTATATGAAATGGAAGTGGCAGTGAGCTTAAAAGAAAGCGATTTTGTAAAAGTTGGCGATTTAGTGCGCCTCCAATCTGCAGATGTGAATGGCGAATGGACTGGAAAGATAATTAGAGTAGGCAATAAGATCGATCCTAATACACAAACCCTTAAAGCCTACTTGCAGGTAAATGGGCGAGGTTTAAAAGAGGGCATGTATTTAAAAGGTAACATTAATGCCGATGTGATCAACGATGCCCTAGAAATCCCTAGAAAGTTATTGGTCAATGATCGCGAATTGTTCGTGGTTCAAGACTCACTCATGGTTTCTAAAGTAGTTGAAATTGTGAAAATGAACGATGAAACCGCCATTGTACGCGGTTTAGAAGACGGAACAAAAATCATTAGCGAAACCGTAGCAGGCGCCTACGATGGCATGAAAGTGAAGTCTTATAATTAAAGATCTGACGATCAATTTTTCGGAATTTTAATTTCTCCAATCTAACTAGAAGATGAAATCAATTATCCAATATTTTATTAAATATCCTATTGCAGGAAATGCCCTTCTGCTCATGACATTTATTTTCGGCTGGTTTGGGCTAAATGACATGAGATCAGCATTCTTCCCTGAATCTGAGAGCAATATCATCAATATTAGGGTAACTTATCCAGGTTCTTCACCCGAAGAGATTGAAGAAGGCATTATCTTAAAAATTGAAGACAATCTCAAAGGACTTACAGGTATAGAAGAGGTTTCTTCGGTTTCTCAAGAAAACTCGGGTTCTGTAACTGTAGAAATCGATGAGGATTTTGATATAGATGTTTTACTGCAAGATGTAAAAAATGCAGTGGACCAGATCAGTTCTTTTCCAGATGGCATGGAACCTCCCGCCATTTATAAACGCGAAAATTTAAATGTTGCCTGTACCTTTACCTTAAGTGGCGATACCGATTTAAAAACTTTAAAGCCCTACGGTAGACAAGTTGAGAATGACCTTAGGGGCATACCGGGCATATCAAAAGTTGAGTTAGCAGGTTTTCCTGAGGAAGAAATAGAAATTAGCTTAAGGGAAGACGATTTGCGAAGCTATCAACTTACTTTTCAAGAAGTTACTTTAGCTGTAAGACAGGCCAACCTCGAGATAACAGGCGGCACCATCAAAGGAGAGACCGAGGAGTTGCTCATTAGATCTCGCTCTAAGGAATACTATGCCGAGGAACTCAAAGATATCGTAGTAAAAGCCTTAGATGATGGTACCATAGTTAGGCTACAGGATATCGCTGATGTACAGGACAGATGGGCAGATACGCCCAACAGAAGCTATATGAACGGGGAAAGTGCGGTAACCGTAATTGTAAGCTATACTATTGAGGAAGACATCATTTACATCTCTGATCAAGTTAATCAGTACATAGAAGATTTTAATGCAAGAAATGATTTTGTGGCAGCAACCATGATTCGAGACGGCGCAGTTGTTGTAAATCAAAGAATAGAATTATTGGTAGAAAATGGTGTTATCGGTTCCATTCTAGTTCTTATTTTTTTAGCACTTTTCCTCAAGTTTAGACTTGCATTTTGGGTAGCATTGGGTATTCCAGTGTCTTTTTTCGGCATGTTTATTTTAGCAGCCTCCTACGGTATATCCATCAATATTTCTTCTTTGTTCGGAATGATCATCGTTGTTGGGATTTTGGTGGATGACGGTATTGTCATTTCAGAAAACATCTATCAACATTATGAAAGGGGCAAATCGCCGATCAAAGCTGCTGTAGATGGAACGCTTGAAGTACTGCCCGCAGTTTTTTCTGCCATTGTTACTACTGTACTTGCTTTCTCTATTTTCTTTTTCTTAGAAGGAAGGATCGGTGATTTTGCAAATAATATTGCCTTTGTGGTAATTGTAACCTTGCTTTTTTCTTTGATAGAAGGCTTCTTTATCCTTCCAGGACACGTAGCACATTCCAATTCATTAAAAAGAAGTGAAAAAGATGGGGCAGTAGAAAAGAAAATGGCCGCTTTTATGGATTGGATGAAAATGAAATTGTACGCACCTGTATTAAAGTTTTGCATCCGTAACCACACCATGGGTTTGGCCGTGCCTATCGCCATTTTAATTTTTAGCTTGGCGGCTGTACGCGCAGGTATCGTTAAAACCACATTCTTTCCTCCATTAGAGTTTGATGTAATCTCTATTCAGTTAACCATGCCTTCTGGCACAAGTAGTTCTGTTACGTCTAAGTGGTTGAATCATATAGAAGAAGCTGTTTTTGAAGTAAACCAAGAATTGTCAGGCGACAGGAACGATAGTTTACAGATTATCAGGTTTGTAGATAAGCGTGTTGGCCCCAGCATTAATACAGGCTCGTTAAATATCAGCTTATTAGATGCAGAAACAAGAGGGGTGCCTAGCTTTAAAATAACCAATGCAATTAGAGAGAAAGCTGGGATAATTCCAGAAGCTGAAAAAGTATCTTATGGTACACGCTCCATTTTTGGCAAACCAGTATCGGTTTCATTATTGGGTAATAATCTAGAAGAACTCAACTCGGTAAAAGAAGAATTAAAAGCCGAATTATCTAGTATGCCCCAGCTAAAAGATGTAGTAGACAGCGATCAAGAAGGCCTTCGCGAGATTGATATCAAACTAAAAGAAAAAGCACTTTTATTGGGTCTTACTTTGCAACAAGTCGTTAGCCAAGTAAGGCAAGGATTTTTTGGTAGTGAAGTACAGCGTTTGCAAAGAGGTTTGGATGAAGTTAAAGTATGGGTCAGGTATGAAGAAGATGATAGAAAATCTGTAGGCAAGCTAGAAGATATGCGCATCAGAACAGACAATGGGCAAGAATTTCCGCTTAGAGAAATCGCATTTTTCGATATTAAGCGCGGCCTCATTGCCATTAACCACTTAAACGGCAAAAGGGTAATTGAAGTAGAAGCCGACTTGGCCGATCCCAATGCATCCGCTACTGATATGGTATCAGAAGTAGCCAACAATATTTTACCCCCAATCCTAAGTAAATATCCATCAGTATCTGTAGAATATGGTGGGCAAAGTAAAGCCGCTTCGAGAACGGCTGGTTCAGGTGCCAACGTAGTAGTAGTTGTTCTTATATTAATTTTTGCCATTATAGCCCTAACCTTTAGATCGGCCTTGCAAGCGGTTATGGTAATTTTGACCATACCATTTGGGCTAATTGGTGTCGTTTGGGGGCATTTTGTACATGGGGCTCCAATCAGCTTTCTATCAGCCTATGGCATTTTGGCACTCATCGGTATTATGGTGAACGATTCCTTGGTTTTGGTCAATGCTTTTAACAACCTACTAAAACAAGGCAAAGGCTTTTATGAGGCTTTGTACGAGGCAGGACTTTCTCGATTTAGACCCATCGTTCTCACCTCTGTTACCACAATAGCTGGTTTAGGTCCCTTAATTTTAGAAACAAGCTTTCAGGCTAAGTTTTTGATCCCTATGGCCATTTCTGTAGCTTATGGCTTGGCGGTGGCCACATTTTTAACCTTGATTACCTTGCCAGTTCTGTTGGCCTCATTCAACAGTTTAAGGGGCCATGTTTTCTGGGTTTGGGAAGGACACAGACCTGCCCCTGAAAAATTAGAGC
>CAKZMZ010000076.1 GCA_937129345.1 uncultured Thalassovita sp.
TCTCCAAAGCCGAAGTGACTGCCCGCTACGTGCCTAGCAACAGCTATTTGCATTACCAATATCAAAAAAATGCCGATGGCTCGCTGGAAGTTGAATTCAGTACCAACGGCGAAACTACGGAAGTGGAATTGTTAATTCCCGAGGGAAAAAGTCCTCAAAAGATGCTGTTGAATGGTGCAGAAGTGCCCTTCTCAATCAAAACAGTGGAGGGCAGCCGCTACGCCTGTACTACAGTGCAAGGACTCGGCGCTCAGGAAATTATTTTGAAAATTTAGGACTAAATTCTCAAAGGGATGAAATGAGAAAGAATCCTAAAAACTGAACAACTCAGGCAGCTTTCTTTGCCTGAGTTGCCCAACCAGGATCATTTAGGATAAATATTGGTGCATTGTTCTTTATACAACTCGTTCAATATGAGTATGATGGCCTCTTCCGTATCTTGAGAAGCGCCTACTTCTGTATCGTTTTCAATAGAGACGATTTTACCAATAGGCGCCCAAGAAAATTCTCTGTTGCCTGTAACAATTTTGCGTTCACTTCCTGTTTCAACAATCCTAAAATCATTGAATACACTTTGGTAATCAATGCCATTGGGGTAAAAAAGCTGGGTGGCATAGCTTCCTTTGCGTTCGTAAAAGTAGCAGAGGCAATTGCCCGAAGTCCTTTCTTCAATAGTCTGTATCTGATCGCTATGGATAAACCTCCAATTGTCATTATCAGATTTTAAGGCGACCATAGTTACCGAAAAGATGCTCTTCTCAATCGTTTTTTCTTTAATTTTTAAATCGAGGGATAGGGTTGCCGAAATAGTACCCTGAGATTTGCCTTGGCTTACATAATTTATATCATCTATACTCACGTTAGCATCAATGCTTTCATCGGAGGCCAGACCTCTAAAGCCTACTAAAAACTCCTCTAAGTTGATGGTCCTACGCCTGATTTTAGACTCTAAACCAACATAGGTTTCATTTGCCTTAAATTCTGGAAGAAAATAGCTTTCTATTTTACTTGGGTCATTGGTATCGTACAGGTCATTCACGTCTTTAATGTAAGCGCTGAACAATTCTTGTATGGGTTCGTTTTGGGCTTGAACATTCGTATAAAAAAAGGCCAAAACGATAGATATTAAAAAAGTTGTTTTCATTAGATTAATTATAAAAAAATTGAAGTCCGATATAGGTGGTTTTTGATAGTCAACATGGAGTGAATTAATTGCATTTATTTAAAATAGTTGATGTTGCGCAAAACTCAAAGCCTTAAGCGAAATTGGGTTTGATAATTTGGGTTTGTCAACGGTAAGTTTGGCTTTAAGTACCTATGCTTTCACTACATGTAGAAGTGACTAAACAGCTACTAAAAATCGCCTCCATCGCACTTGTCTCAGATAAGTGCGGAGCGAGACTCGCATTTTAAAATACGATTGTTAATTGTAAATATGGGTGTAGACGCGATTGTATACGCGACTTTTAAAGTTCATTTGGTGGGACGTGCATGACTTGGGAATCACTGTTTCAAACCTCCACTCTTACAGGTTCTAACCTAAACCCAATTACCAATACATCGTCTATTTGGGTTTCGGGGTGGTCTTGGTTTTCGGTGAGCCAGTTTTCAAAAGTGTGTGTAAGAATTTGCTGTTGGTCCTCCATAGGTAGTTCGTGGTTCTCATACAAAAGTTCTTTAAACCTTCGACTCAAAAACTTACGGCCTTCTTTACCGCCAAACTGATCCTGAAAGCCATCAGAATAAATATAAATACTGCTTGGGGTTTCTATCTGTATTTCGTGCAGGGTAAACAACCTTTTCTCTTCGCGTTGCAGGCCGCCAATAGGCATGCGGTCGCCTTTAATTTCGTGTAATTCCCCATCATTAATGTACACTACCGGATTTTTTGCACCAGCGTATTGCAAAGTATGGCTTTGTTCATCCCAAACGCAAATGGCCATATCCATACCATCTCTGTTGGCAGTTTCTCGTTGTCTTAAAGTTTGCCTTATGCCAATATGGAGATGATTTAAGATTTCATCAGGTTTGAAGATTTTGCGTTGATTTACGATTTCATTAAGTAATTCGCTGCCTATCATACTCATAAAAGCGCCGGGTACACCATGCCCTGTACAGTCTATGGCGGCAATCAATTTTTTTCCATCTACATCAGCAAACCAATAAAAGTCACCACTAACTTGGTCTCTAGGCCTAAAAAATACGAAAGATTGTTGAAATGCCGCTTTAATTTGTTCTAACTGTGGCAGCTTGGCTTCTTGTATGCGTTGCGCGTAATTGATACTGCTGCGGATATTACTAAAGGCCTCCTCTAGCTGTTTGGCCTGTTGGGTGATACTTTTATGCTGCTCAGAAATTTGTTCTTTTTGCGTTTGAACCGTTTCTATTGTAGTGTTGAGTTCCTCGTTTATTTGATTAAGTTCTTCGTTGGTTTCAGAAAGCTTTTGGGTCCGTTCTTTTACTTTTTTCTCTAGCTCTTCATTGTGTTTTTGCTGTATTCGTAGGTTTTTTTCTTGTAAGGCTTCTTTTTCCTTTTTCATGGTGCGGTAGCGATCGCTCAATGCCAAAGAAAGCAACATCACTTCTAGAACAGAACCAATTTCGGCTCCATGGGTAGTGAGGGTGTTTAAAGGCAAAATGCCGGCATTGCGCAAGGTAATGATTGAACCACCGCTTAGGTAAAATACCCAAGCAAATACATAAAAACGCGCATAGGGGTTGCCCTTTTTCCATACCACGATGCCAACTAAAATAAGCGAGACACTATGCAAAGAAACCACAGAGTTGGTAGCCGAAGGCCTTAGGTCGGTAACAACCAATACCATGGCTAAAACAGCTGCTGCCATAATGGCTTTAAGCAAGTAATCGCCCCAGCGTACATATTTTTTTATTTCTAAAAAGTTAAGTGCAAAGGTGCCAGTAGCCAACACCACAAAACCCATAAATATGCGAGTAAAATAAAGATTAAGCCAAACAGACTCTGGAAAAAGGTATTTAAAGCTGTAGCCGGCGACGGTCATAAAAATACCTACTGTGCATAAAATAGAGAGTATGTAATACAGGTAATTGGTATCGCGCAGCGCGATAAAAATAAAAAGATTGTAGCAAATCATAATGGCCAAGGCTCCAAAGTAAATGCCGTAGTAAATATGGCTGCTCATCATGTCTTGCTGCAAAATGCTCTTGGTCTTAAACTCCATAGGCAGGATCAAAGGCCCTTGGGTGCGCACTCTTGCGTAAATGGTTTTGCTTTGGGTATCAGGTAAATTTAGCGCAAAGGCAAAGTCTGTGCTTTTTATCTCGCCTCTAGTGTGGAAAGGTAGGCCACGGCCAGTTCTTGTCAATTGCCAAGTACCGTTGGTTTGGGGCAGGTACATGTCAATAGTGTCTAGTAAAGTATAGGGCAGGTGCAAGACCCATTCATTAAAATGGGTACTTGTATTTTTTACAACCATCTTTACCCAAACAATCTCTTTGGTGTAGCCAAGGTTTAAAGATTCACCCTCAGCCATGGCTTGCCAGTTTTGCTTTGGCAGGTTTTGTACTTCTTTAAAAGATGGATGCGCATTAGCTGTTTTGATATATTGTAGCTTTGCTTCAATCTCTGTTTGTGACGGATCTAACAAATTAATATGGCTTTTTTGAGCCACACTACCTTGCACAATAAACAAGCTTATTATCGAAGTAAATAAATAGCGTAAGATGTATTGGGGTAAAAGATGCATAAGGCCCTAAAAAATCTTCTCATAAAAAATAGCCATTTGGTTAACGCAGTTTTTGGGCGCTGCTTGTGGATGTAGTAAGATATAATTTTGAAAACCAACATATGAAAGGCCATAACTAAGTTCCATGCATTTTGCAAAGAACCAAATCATTAGTAAATTGATAATACTTATTCAATTTTAGGCAAGCCAATAGTATTTATCGTATCTAATTCTTATGAAACAGTTTTTTGCTACTTTGATATGCTTCACTTTAATTACTTGTACTTCTGAAAATCATTTTTTTGAATCTGAAAGAGAAGTGTCTATTAATGAGGCAGGCAAAAAGTTAATTGAAGAAATGAAAGAAATATATCGGTTTGAAGAGGTAAGACTGGTATCCTTAAAATATTCATTAGACTCTACTAAGTTACTCATTATTGATTTATCATACCATAAAAATAAGCTCGGCGCTGAGAAACAGAAAGTGAGGTTGACCCGTGAGATTACTGAAAAGCTATACGCTGCTTTACCAGAAAAAGAAATTGAAAAAGTGTACAAGATAGAGGTATGGCTCACAAAAGAAATATACGATAGGCCACTTTTGAACAAAGGCCAAGTAGAAACTTATCCATTTTGGATACAAGAAGATGGCTCTTTAAAAACCAACCGTGCTGAATTTAAAAATACATAAACAGCAATAAAAAAGGCCACAGCCTAAACCGTGACCTTCTTTCATCCTTTTAAAAATCTTACAAATTAAACCGCAAACCGAAGTTAAAGCCAAAGCCATTGATGTTGGCAAATGGTTTTAGCTCATCAGCTGCTTGGTTGGGATTAAAGTTGGGGTTTTCTGCGCCGTTTTCAAACTCGTGCACATTCATGTCAGAAGTAAGCGTTTCGTGGAAGATACCTTGGGTTACACCTACTGGAAAGTCTTCTAAAGTTTGCAACTGCTCGCTGCCTACTGCTACATTAAACTTGGTGGTTTCACGGGTAGCACCATCTACAGTTAGTGTGCGGAACTCAGCTTCGGCAAAGAAGCCTACACGGCTACTAATTGGGAACAATACGCCCATGGCACCTTCAAAACCGATTTGTGGTTTTACAGGGTCTATTTTGTCTTGGCGCTCGTAAACTGCAGGCTGCCCAGCCAATTGTGGGTTTACCCTACCAAATGGATCTTGAATATCCGTATTGATAACTAGATCGCCCCAAACCGGTACTACAAAAGAGAAACGGGCGTAAGGAGCAGGGCCAGATTCATTGCCTGTGGTCATTATCAAACTTGGAATCAAAGCTAATGCACGAGCGTATGCAGTTTGCTCAAACAAGAATTCGCCAGGGGCGCCATTTAAGGTTACAGAAGTTTTTTCGCGCAATTGGTCACCACTTTGGAAGTAGTTCAAACCGAGCTCAACTCCTATGATTTTATTAAACATGTAACCGGCAGCTACACCGCTTTTAAAACCACCTCCATAAGAACCATACAAACCATTTTCTGTAATAGAAATGGGTGCCATGGTTTCGGGATTTAGCACGGTGTAAGACTCAATGCCTGGTTGTTCGGTTTTGGCAGCACTAAAAGAAAAACCGCCAGTGGCTTTTAAGTAGAAGGGACTCTCTTGTGCTTGTAGGCAAAATGCTACAGAAAGTGCAAACAGAGTAAGCAATAACTTTTTCATATTTCATGTATTTAGGTTGGTAAATGTAAAAGGTTGATTGAGCGCATCTTGGCTAATGTATTATGGCGGTTGCGCTATTTAAAAAGTTTGAGATATATAGCCAGCTATAGGTGGGTTTATGGTAGTAGTGTTTGCTAGTTTTTTGTTATTCGATACTGCAAACGTACGGGCATGTTCAGCTATTAGAAATGACTTGAGCAAGGTAGTTTCCTGATTATTGTCAAATTGTGCAGAGGCAGCTGTATATGTGCAGATGAGGGAGGCAAGGCATTTATCTAACTTTTAAACTATATCAGCAGGGCTTGCGCAAAAAAAACAGAGGTCCCTGTTCTGTGCCCCACAGAACGGCTTAAAAATCGGTTTATGACTCACAAACTTAGGGTGCGCTAATCACAAATAAACAAATCCACGAATTAACAAAACCCTAAGATCTAACATCCAAAAACCACATCTTAATAGCTACTTCACCAACACTTCTTCCAATTCTTCAAGCGATTTACCTTTGGTTTCAGGGATTACGATGATGACAAAAATGAAACCTGCTAGGGCGAACAAGCCATAAAGTAGGAAAGTTAAGCTGCTGCCCAAGGTGGCTAGTTCTACAGGGAAAATAAGCTGTACCAAAAAGCTTACTCCTGAGTTGATCAAACCTGCAAAAGAAATAGCAATGCCTTTTAACTTTAATGGGAAAAGTTCAGAAAACAACACCCACATCACCGGGCCAATGGAAATAGCAAAAGAAGCGACAAAACCGATGATTCCAATCAATATTAAGTAGGGATTCATGCTGATCGAGGCGCTAATGAGTTGCGACTGTAGCTTTTTGGCTTCGCTTTCTCCCAAAGCATCTTGTATAGCGGATTTGAATTGCAAATCGCTTTCAAAAGTTTGCCCGAGTGTAGGCTGTAGGGCTGTAACATCTAAGTTCTCAATATTTTGTACAGAAGTTTCTGTAAGGGTGTAGGTTGCCGTATTGAAACCGTAGGCCAATAAAAACATCGCCAATGCCATCCCTGCCATCCCAAAGGTAAGCAGGGGTTTTCTGCCTAGTTTGTCTATAAATAAAATGGCCAAAATGGTAAATACTAAATTGGTAAGCCCTACAATAATAGCTTGTACAAAAGAGGCATCGGTGCCAATACCTGTTTGCTCAAAAATCATGGGCGAGTAAAAGAATACCGCGTTGATGCCTACGATTTGCTGCAGCACGGCCACAACAACCCCAATGGTCAGCACGAGTTTCATAGCGGGTTTAAAGAGGTCTTTAAATTGGGCTTTTTCGCCATTGTCTGACTGCAAAGATTTTTTAATGTCTTTTATCTGCTGTTCCGTTTCTTCGGGCGAAACTACTTTGTGAAAGGTTACTTTGGCTTGTTCTTCCATGCCCTTCATCACTTGCCACCTTGGGCTTCTAGGCACTAGAAACATACCCAAAAAATAAACTATGGCAGGCAAAGTTTCTAAACCCAACATCCAGCGCCAATTGTAAGTATCAAACTGTAAGGCCACCGCCCATGGCGCTTCTGATTGCCCTAACTTCAACACCATATAATTAGAGAAAAAAGCGGTAGAAAGGCCAATAACTATATTTAGCTGGTTAAAGGAAACCATTCTGCCGCGCATTTGCGGCGGAGCGATTTCTGCAATATACATAGGGGCGAGAATTAAAGAAGCGCCCACACCAAACCCGCCAAGCATGCGGGCAATAACCAAGATGGTAAAGTTGGGGGCTAAGGCAGAAGCAACAGCTGAAATGGCGTACAACACCGCAGCGATTTGCAATAGGGCTTTTCTACCGTATTTATCGCTTAGCGGGCCGGCAGTCATCATGGCCAAGGTAGAGGTGAGCGTGAGGGAGCTCACCGCCCAACCCAATTCTACTTCGGTAAGATCAAAATCTGTTACAATAAAATTAACTACGCCAGAGATTACAGAGGCATCAAACCCCATTAAAAAACCACCTAAGGCCACTATAAACGCCACCCTAATGGTGTAAGCTTGTTTTTTAGTCATAGTTTCAGTTCAGTTAGTAATCCATTTTCATATTAAGATGCTAGGGATTCTTGGCATCCCTAATCAACATGGCTCTAAAAGTAAAATTTAATGATTATTGATGCAAATAAGCCCATCAATCTCCTTTGGTTTGTGGAGCTTAAATAATGATGAATGAAATGCCGCTTTTGGAAAGTCGCTTGAAAAGCCGGATTCAATAGCCCCTGACTTCAGTCAGGGGTGGGGTATGCTATTAAAGAACTACCCAATATTTCTTTAGGCTAAAGCCTGTAGCAATTGATTAGAAAAGACAAAATTGATAATTATTTTACCTTGGTCTTGGCCTCTCCCGATACCGAACAGCTTTTTGTGCATTAGAAATGGGGACGACTAATAACGAAGTCCAAATAAACAAATCCACAAATAAACCTAAACCAATGTATAATGACGCTGTAATTTTATAAGTCTCACTTTTTTGCTTCATAACTGAATATGCGTATTTTTAGAATAAACAGCTTTTAAGCAAACTTCCCTCTGCATGATTTTAAAGATTTGCCTACAGATTTTAATGCTTTCTTGGTGCCTCTCATTAGCCTGGGCCCAACCCCAGCCATCAGGCACAGTGCGTTTAAACGATGGTGGCAGAACAATTACTAAGGCGGTGTTGGTAGGCATTTCAGATTACCAACACATCAACGATTTAAAATATGCCGATGATGATGCTATAGCATTGGCGGCTTATTTGGCTGAGCACCCTGATGTGGAAGAAGACGAGGTAGTTTTGTTGCTCAATGAGCAAGCTAGTAAAAATAATGTACAGCGAGCCATTTACACCACATTGAGTCAAGCCAAAAAAGGCGAACAGGTCATTATATATTTTGCTGGGCACGGCGATGCCAACAATACAGAATCTCTGGTAGATGCGGGCTACTTACTTTGCTACGGAGTTTCTAAATATGCGCTATACGAGATAGACGAAGCCATTAACATTGCCAATATTCAGAACTGGGTAGATGCAGCAGCAGAAAAAGGGGTGTATGTAGTTTTGATGATAGATGCTTGTAGGGCAGGGCGTTTTGTAGACAACAACAGCCAAGCTACCGTGGCAAAAGCATTGAGCGGTTTGGCGCAGGGTTTTCAAAAATCCATTAAATTGATTTCTTGCCAACCCAATCAATTGTCTTATGAAGATGCCAAATGGGGTGGTGGACATGGTGTTTTTACCCATTATTTGCTACAGGGTCTCCAGGGCGCCTCAATAGATACGGCTCAAACCAAAAGTATTGAAGTGTACGATTTATTCAAGTATATTGAGGAACAAACCGTAGCCGATACCGAAAGAAAGCAGATTCCGCTGAGAGGGGGCAACAGCACGCATAAGTTATTTCGCTTTTACAAATCACAAAATAACCTGATAGACACAGATTCCCTGAGAGTTACGCCTCTGCCCAGAAATAATTTATCTAAAAAGTCTGCCATAGATTTATCCAAAGAAAAGGTTTCTAAAGCCTTAGGGAAAATTTCTAACGGCTCATATAAAAACTTGAGTAATAATGCTTGGAAGCAAGCGATAAAGGCGGCCAGCAAATTAGCCAAAAAAGCCGATAGCGAAGAGGAACAGGTCCAATACGCATTTTATAAAAATATTATAGAAGGATATTCTGCCATAGCCTTAAATAAAATAGATGAAATAGATCAAATGGAAAGTATGGCAGAAACGCTTTATGCAAGCAATAAGCGTTCTGCTAACCTCTTTAATCTTTTGGGTGAATTGGCCCAAGCTAAAAATCAGCAAGAAAAGGCCATTTATTACTTTAATGAAAGTAGGCTTTTGGCAGGCAACTGGCTACAGCCGCATGCCAATATAGTTGACTCATACCTGGCCAAAGAGGATTTTAAGATTGCCTACAGGATGGCCTATGACAACTTTGAAAGGTTCCGCTTGTCTGAAAAAGGGATTATGCAGTTAGATATAGCTTTTGAACTGGCTGAAAATTTCATACAGGAAAACGAGAGAGAAGACCTTTCATTAGGGGTTGTGCTTGCTACAACCGAGTTAGATGAGCAATTAGAGGCTGAAAAGCAAGTGCTTAAGTTACTGTACAACTTTGAAGAAAAGTATCAGTGGCCAGAAATAACTTTAGCGGCTACTTCATATAATATTGAAGCGATGGGTGAGGCATTCTTCCTCGCTAGCCAATCAGATTTTACTGATACAGAAACCTTAAAAGATCTGCAAATTTTACTAGGTCAAAAGTTTGGCTACTTCGTAGATACAAGTACAGTATTTAAAAAAGATATTTTACTGGAAAAGATTTCATATAAAAGTGCAGGTTATGGTTCTGTAACACAAAATATCCCTAAGTTCCTGTACCTGAGAGGGCATATCTACGAAGATAAGTCTGGAGAGAAATACTTGGTAGCATCTAAAAGTGCCCCAAAGACTGCTGGTTTCGTAGCAAAAGATTATTTAAACGTAACTGAGATATTGGGAACTATAGACCGTAATCCTTACAAACAACTTTTAGTGGTTTTGGATGTAGATAACCCAGAGGTATTAAATTTTACTAATAAGGCTTTAGATAGCTATGCATACCAGAAAAAAAACTCAGAGACAGAAGCCGAGACGCATAAACGAATTGTTGCAGAAAGGCTTCAAAATTTAGCTAGGTATCTTATCGTAAATGACAATAAATCTGACTCATCAGAATTTTTAGACTCCTTTATAAACGGGCTAAGTGCTGAAAACGAGTATGGCATATTCGGTTTGAATTGGTTGCTAGAAGAGCAGTTCAATCAATCGGACAATAGACCGATACTGAGCACTTTTGGATATCATGAAGGGGGTGGGTTCTTATTTGTGGATAGAGAAGTAGCAGATAAATATAATACCGTATTGTACAATCAAAAAATTCAAGAAGCTGATAGTTTGTTAGGTATCAAGACTTTTGAATCAGCCTTAGAAGTACTTTATCAAGCATATGATTATGTAGGTGATGTTTACCTTGAAAGAAGGGAGTTTTTAGATGAGCATATACGGCTAGTTAAGTTCAAACAAGTTTTCTATAAAGGTATCGGTGCCTTAGAAGCTAATAATTGTGAGCAGGCGAGGAAATATTTTTTAGCAGCACTATCTATCAGGCCCAATGACCCAGAAGCCTTACAAAAAATTATTGAATGTGATGCATGTACAGGTAAAAAGTCGGTAGGCATTGAAGAATGATTGGAGGTGAAAGGTGTAAGAAATAGTGTTCAATCGGTTTTCTCAAAGGTTAATATTTCGCCAGCATTTGAATCATAAAAGTTACCAATTTCCAGATTATTTCCTGTCACTTTAAAATGATAATCGTCAAATTTATAGTTGCTCGAAAGCATCCA
>CAKZMZ010000077.1 GCA_937129345.1 uncultured Thalassovita sp.
GGGTGCAGGCTAATGATGGTGGCGCCAATGTAACAAGAGACGCAGGCAAAACGTGGTCCACCCAGTTTAACCAAGCCACTGCAGAATTGTACCAAGTTGAGGTAGACAATCAATTTCCTTATTGGCTGTATGCAGGTCAACAAGACAACTACTCTACCATTTCTGTACCTAGCCTACCGCCTTTTGGTGTACAAGCAGGCCCTAATTCCTACATTACTAATACAGGAGGCTGCGAAACTGGGCCCGCAGTGCCCAATCCTGACAATCCTAACATTGTTTATTCTAATTGTAAAGGTCGCTTTGGTGTGTTTAACAAAGAAACTGGGCAAGAAATGCAGTATTACGTAGGCGCATCCAATATGTACGGACACAATCCAAAAGATCTTAAGTTTAGATTCCAAAGGGTTTCTCCCATTCATGTATCGCCTCATAATTCAGGTGTAGTATACCATGCTTCCCAGTACTTGCACAAAACCACTGATGAGGGTAAGACTTGGGAGATCATCTCGCCTGACCTCACTGCATTTACACCTGAAACACAAGTAATTTCAGGGTCGCCTATTACTAGAGATATTACTGGAGAGGAGTTTTACAGTACCATTTATGCTGTAAAAGAATCCTTGTTAAAAGAAGGGCTGATATGGGTAGGTGCCAACGATGGCCCTGTGCATGTAACCCAAGATGGCGGTAAAAATTGGGAAAACGTGACCCCTAAAGATTTACAAGCCGGAGGAAGAGTGCAAACAATTGAGCCATCGCCTCACAAAGAGGGCAAAGCCTATTTTGCAACTTATCGCTATTTATTAGGCGATTTTAAACCTTACATCTACAAAACAGAGGACTATGGTAAAACATGGACCTTGCTGACCAATGGTAAAAACGGTATTCCTGCCGATTTTCCTACAAGAGTAATCAGAGAAGACACAGAAGTAGAGGGCTTGCTTTATGCAGGCACCGACTACGGCATGTTCGTTTCTTTTGACGATGGCAAAAACTGGCAACCTTTGCAAAACAACTTGCCGGTAACCCCCATCACAGATTTCAAAATCCATCAAGGCGATTTGGTAATGTCTACCATGGGCCGCGCATTTTGGATTTTGGATAACATTCAATTGCTAAGAGAGATTAAGAAAGGTATGAATGCCAATACGCCACAGTTGGTCGTAAACGATACTTACAGATTGAGGTATAGAGAAACTTCTAAGGACGATGTGCCATATTTCCCTGAGGCTGGGATGGTAATAGACTATTACTTACCTAAGGAATCTGATGTGAGACTAGAAATTTATGATGAAGATGATAAGCTGATCCAGTCTTTCGATACCAATCAATCGAAAAAGCAAAATGCCGAAAAAGAAAGAGATATGTCTACTGAATTTACTCCATTTGGCAAAGGCATGAAACTTTATAAGGGCAAAGGCGCACACAGAGTTACTTGGGACATGAGACATGTAGGCCCTTGGAGCAGCAATGCAGGAAGAAGCGGAAGCGGCGGCCCTATGGTCACCCCCGGGACCTACAACGTAACATTAATTGTGAACGATCAGGAAATTACTAAAAAGGCAGCAATTAAAGCAGATCCACGAGTATTAGAAAGTGGCGTGACACTAGCCGATTTGCAAGCCCAAGAAGCTCTAGTACTTAAAGTAAGAGATTTACTTTCGGATGTGAGAAAATTGGATTTTAGTGTAGAAGAAAAAATGGAGGAGTTGGAAAAGGCCAAAAGAGTAAATAAAAAAGAGAAAGCAGTATTGAAAACCATTGACAAAGAACTCAATACAGCGGAAGGCAGGTATATGACACCTATGCTCTCTGATCAAACTAGGTACTTGTATTACATGCTTGCGCAGGCCGATCAAAGACCGGGTAAAGATGCTTACGACAGATATGCAGAGCTCAAAAAAGCATTTGATGAATTGAAGGCATCAGGCATGCAGTATTTGGGGAGTTGGTAATTGTTAATTTCATTTACTAAAAAGATATGTTTGGTGGATGTTTATTTGTGGGTTTGAGCATTTGTTTTTTCGATTGAATTTAAACGAGTACTAAGCAACTCGAAACGTACCAACTTAAATAAACGATTTTGTATGTTTCATTAATTAATAACTAGCTAATAAGAATCATCAACCAATAAACTATGATCACAGTAGAAGAAGCTGAAAAAATCATCTTATCCAATGTGAATGATTACGGCAGTACAAGCCTTGCCCTTGAAAAATGCATGGGAAAAATTTTGCGAGAAGATTTGGTTGCAGACAGGGATTTTCCGCCTTATGATAGGGTAACCATGGATGGCATAGCCATTGATTATCAAGCTTATGCGAAAGGCCAAAGAATTTTCCCTGTGGCAGGAGTGGCCGCAGCCGGTAGTCCTCAGCAAACTTTAGAAGAAGCTTCCACTTGTATGGAAGTAATGACAGGCGCCATTATGCCCAAAAAAGCCGACACGGTAATTAGGTACGAGGACATCCAAATTGATGACGGTAAGGCTACCATTATTGATGAGGCCATAGTGGAGGAAGCACAGAACGTGCATTACAAAGGCGAAGACCGAAAAGAAGGCGAAGTTGTCGTAGAAGCAGGCACACGTTTGTCTGCTGCTGAAATAGGTGTTGCTGCCACCATGGGTCGCGTAGAAATTGCGGTAAGCAACACGCCCAGAACCTTGATCATTTCTTCAGGCGATGAACTGGTAGAGATACACGAAAAGCCCCAAGCACACCAGATTCGGAAATCCAATGTATTTAGGCTTAAAGCCCATTTAGCGCAATATGGTATTGAGGCAGACAAGGCACACCTTAAAGATGATTTGCCACAGATCAGAGAACAGGTAAAAAACTTCTTGAGCCAATACGATATCATTATCCTAAGTGGTGGAGTTTCTAAAGGCAAATTCGATTTTATACCAGAGGCACTTTCTTCTTTAGGTGTAGAAAAGCATTTCCATAAAATAAAACAGAGGACGGGCAAGCCATTTTGGTTTGGAAAGCATCCAACTGGAACAATCTTTTTCGCTTTACCGGGTAATCCTGTATCTTCGTTTATGTGCATGCAGCGCTATATTTTACCTTGGCTGGCGGCCAGTCTTGGTTTAAAGGAATCTGCTACTGTTAAAGCCCGATTGGCAAAAGATGTAACCTTTAAACCTGATCTAACCTATTTGATGCAAGTCAAGACCCATTATGATGATAATGGCTACTTGCAGGCGGTACCTGTAGAGGGACATGGCTCAGGTGATTTGGCCAACTTAGTAGATGCTGATGGCTTTTTACAGCTGCCTAGAGGCAAAGATGATTTTAAAGCAGGAGAAGTCTATCCTGTATATCTTTATAGAAATTTAGTCTTTTAAACAGTCAGATTATAAAATGCGAAGTTTTTTTATTGCAGCTTGCTATGTGTTGGCAAGCTGCTTTTTATTTTCATGCGGGAGTTCCTCTTCAAAAAAAGACGAGGCAGAAAAAACAATGCTCTCTAAAAAATTTATTCTAAATGAATATGCAAAAGGTTTTTCCCTAACTAAGGAGGAAAACGGCCTTCAAATACTGCATGTCTTCCCTCCTTTTCAAAATTCGGCTGATACGCTTAAGTATCTAATTGTTAAGGACGGTAAAGTGCCTGAATCCTATTCTGATCATCAAATCATTAAAGTGCCAAGTAAAAATTTGGTCTTGACCTCTACTACGCAAATTGCCATGGTAGAAGCCTTAGATAAAATTGAAAGCATTGGTGCCATTACAGACCCAAGTTTTGTATTTAGTCCGGAAATCGAGCAAGCCCTTGAAGAAAAATCAATCAAATCTGCAGGGCAAAACGGACAACTCAACCTAGAAACCATTTTAGCCTCAGGTACCGACTTGGTAGTATCTAGCGCTTGGAGTACTGCAGCTTACAATGCTTACACACCCCTCATTAATGCCAACATACCTGTGGTAATCAATGCAGAATGGACGGAAGCGCACCCACTCGGCAGACTAGAATGGATCAAAGTATTTGGCGCTCTTTTAGATGAAACCCAATTGGCCGATTCAATATTTCAGTCAAGCAAATCAGAATATCTTGGATTACTTTCTAAAGTCGAGGATGCAGAAATAGACAAGCCTAGTGTGATCAATGGCATGCCCTACCAAGAAGCTTGGTCTATAGCAGGTGGCAATAGTTATGTAGGTACGTTGCTAAAAGATGCAGGCGCTCATTGGCACTGGGAGAACGACACCTCAGCCGTGAGCCTCCAACTCGATTTTGAAACCGTTTACGAAGTCGGGGAAAAAGCAGCATATTGGATTGCACCGGGCAGAGCACACAGCAAAGAGCAAATCCTTACCATAGATGAACGCTTTGCCAATTTCAAATCCTTTAAAAATGGGCAGATCTACAATTACCACAATAGAGTAAATGACGCAGGCTTATATGATTACTTTGAGTCGGGCGTGGTCCAACCTGAAATCGTGCTCGCAGATTTGGTTAAAATACTCCATCCAGAAATATTGCCGCAATATGAGCTATTTTACTTTAAAAAAATCGATTGAATATTGTGCAGTCGTATGAGTTGAATAGTTTCGCTTGACTTTATGCTAAAAAATTCCTTTCAATAAATAAAAAATAGATGATTGGCCTGAATTAACTTTCGGTCTACTTACATTTGAAGCCCAAAAATTTTAGTACCAAGCACAAAGCATGAACAAGACCCAAGGTAAAGATTTTTACTATGCTAAATTGATGATAACGCTCCTAGTTGGCTGCCTTTTTTTCTTTTTAGCAGAAATCATATTTGGGTCGGTTTATATTCCTTTAAATGCTATTCCTGAAATTATACTCAACAAACAAGCTGAAGAGCAAGCTTGGGTCAATATTTTATGGCAAATTCGCTTACCTAGGGCCATTACGGCCAGTGTTGCAGGGGCAGCTTTGGCAGTTGCTGGCTTACTTATGCAAACGTTGTTTAGCAATCCGTTAGCCGGACCATCGGTTTTGGGTATCAGTTCTGGAGCCAGTTTGGGGGTTGGTGCCGTACTTTTAGGTGCAGGTAGTTCCCTTACCTTACAGGGACTAAAAGAAATGGGCATCGCAGGTAGCTGGCTTTTGGCGGGCGCTTCTGCTATGGGTGCCTGTTTGGTTTTGCTCTTGGTATTGGCCATTTCATTTAGGGTAAGAGATGCAGTGGTTTTGCTCATTACAGGTTTAATGATCGGCAACATGACTTTGGCTATTGTGAGCATATGGCAGTACTTTAGTGCGCCCGAAATGATCAGAGATTACCTTTTATGGACATTTGGGCATTTAGGAAATGTGAGCGGGAAACACCTCACAGTTATGCTCTTAAGTCTCCTCATCGGTTGTGGACTGGCCTATTTTCTATCAAAATCATTAAATATGCTATTGCTAGGAGAAAACTATGCAAGAAGCATGGGCTTACACATACAAAGAAATAGAATATTGATCATTGTTGCCACAGGTATTTTAACGGGAAGTGTCACTGCTTTTTGTGGCCCTTTGGCTTTTGTAGGCATTGCAGTACCGCATTTAGTGCGAAGTATTTCTAAAACCTCTGATCATTTAAAAAATATACCAGCTTGTTTATTAGCAGGTGCTTTGGTAATGATTGTCTGTGATCTAATAGCCCGCTTGCCCGGCAGCAGTAGCAGCTTGCCTATAAATGCGGTAACTTCCTTAGCCGGTTCGCCCGTAGTAATTTGGGTTATTTTAAGAAAGCGGAATTTACAGAGTAATTTTAGGTGATAAGAAATATGTAATGGTTAATGATTTAAAATTCTGATAATTTATATCCTTATTTTAACTACTATACATTCCTACAAAATCCCAAAGGGATGATATAATTATTAGCCGATTAAAGGCGACAAAACGTAAAAATCCCGGTAGGGATGACACTATAAAATCATTTTTGTGTAGTAGTAAAATCCTTATTAATTATCAGAATTTTAATCTCGAACGTTCATTCTAATTTATTTTTCTTAGCTACTAGGATATATTTTTTAACATGGTTATGTTCACCATAAATAAATACTTAAATCCACGAATAAACTCTATTACTTAGAAAGAATTGAGTATTAAAGAGTCCATATTGTCTGCTGAGTCTTTGCACATCGGTTTTTATCATCAGAAAAAGCCTGTGAAATTATTGGCTTCTGAAAGCAATTTGCATTTGCACTCGGGTAATTTTACTTGTTTATTAGGACCCAATGGAAGTGGAAAATCTACCCTGATCAGAACTTTGGCAGGTTTACAAAAAAGCATAGAAGGCCAAGTATTATTGCAGCAACAACCTATAGAAAACATCAGCCTCAAAAAGAAGGCATTCTTACTTAGCATGGTGCTAACCGAGCAACCAGCTACAGCCAACTTATCAGTGCAAGATTTGGTTGCCATGGGCCGGTATCCTTATACTGGACTAATGGGTAGGTTAAGTAAAGAGGATATGAAAAAAACAGAGGCTGCCATTTTACATACCCAACTTGAGTATTTGAGAAACAAAAAAATTTGGCAACTGAGCGATGGAGAGCGTCAAAAAGCTATGGTGGCCAGGGCTTTGGCACAAGACACGCCACTGATCATGCTAGATGAACCCACCGCGCACCTTGACTTAAACAACCGAGTTGAGTTGATGTATCTACTCAAAGATTTAAGCCACAGATTGAATAAAGCCGTACTGCTTTCTACCCATGACTTGGATATTGCCTTACAATGTGCCGATGTATTTTGGTTGATGCAACCTTGTGAGAAAATATTAAGCGGCACACCAGAGGATTTGGTCTTACAAGGAGAATTTGAAAAAACATTTAGAGGAAACAGATACAAATTTGAAAAAAGCACGGGTACCTTTAAAGTGTTGGAAGAAGGAGGTAAAAAAGTCAGTTTAGAAGGCGAAGGCATCGCCTACTTTTGGACGAAGCATGCCTTAGAGAGAAATGGCTTTTTAATTTCTGATGCAAGGGAGAAATACCATATCTGCATAAAGTCAAATCATTTAGGAAATACCGCTTGGAAATTAGAGACTGATCATCGGGAAACCGCTGAAAAGCCATCAATAGAAGCATTACTGAGAGATCTAAAATAGCTATTTTGACAAATCTCAGTATTTGCACGAAAACCATCTGCCTGTTCTTACCTATACCATTTAAGAAATAATTAGAAAAATTTTAAAAATTAGAATTCTCACCAAAAGCATCATTTCTTAAGCACTTTATAATCAAGCCTTTAATAAAAAATTACGATAGACACAGGTATTTATAATTGTTAATAGTCGTTGCAATAAGAGCTTAACGATTAAATACAAAAGTGAACAATTACAATAGCTCTTTGGCCAAAATAACAGAAAAATACAACTGGCAGCTCATGTTAGGAGCAGTCGGGCTCGTATCTTTATTAATAGCTGTTGCCATCGTTAAAGTAGCTTGGTTCATTTTTATCCTACCCATTTTACTCGTTGTAGCCGTACCTGTGTTTACACGCCTCATGACCAATAAGCTTTTTGGCGTATACCTTATGGTAGCCGTGGCTTTTTTGATGAATACTTTCTTAAAGCTTATCCCCAACCTACCAATAGGCTTATTAATGGACTTCTGCATCCTCATTATGGTGCTCACCCTTTTGTACGACTGCTACTGGCAAAACGACTGGAAAGAGGCCTTTGGAAGCCCTGTAACTTGGGTAATTGCCGTTTGGAGTGGCTGGCACCTCATAGAATTTGCCAACCCGATTGCTGCTTCTAGGGTAGCTTGGTTTTATGTAATGCGCCCTGCCTTAGGCTATATCATGATTTTCTTCGTCGCCTACAGGCACCTCAAAGACCTCAACGAAATCAAAAAGTTATTTTTTTTTATCGTCTTGCTCACATGTTTTTCAGCAGCTTGGGGGGTGATTCAATTTGTCGTAGGCTATTTCCCTTTTGAGATGCGCTACATTATTATGCATGATGCGGTTCATTTGGTATTCATCCAAGGTAGGTGGCGTTCTTTTGGCACCATGGGCTCTCCCGCGCACTTCGGGGTAATTATGGCCTACATGACCGTTGCCTGCTGGTTGCTCTTGGGAGTTAAATTCAATACAGG
>CAKZMZ010000078.1 GCA_937129345.1 uncultured Thalassovita sp.
CCTACCTGGCCGAAACTACACAGTGGCTACCTTTCAACGCAGGTTCCTAGAACGGTCCAACTTTGGGGGCATCTTTGTAAACAAACAAGCCATTAATTATGACGGCGAAAACCCCGATGTTTTGGGCAGTAGGTACAACAGAGTGGCAGGCTTCGATTTTAACTATGTGAGCAATAGCAATAGGTGGGAAATATCTACCAAATACCACCATACTTTTACCTCCAATAGTAACAATAAAGAAAGCTATGCTTGGATGAACAACATCAATTATAACTCTAGAAATTTTAATGTCTTTTTTGTAAATGAATTTGTCGGGAGTGAATTTAATGCCGAGGTAGGTTTTGTGCCCCGCACAGGCTTTATCAAAAATTTTGGGGAAATTTCTACTCCAATTTATACTCAAAACAATTGGTTGGTATCGCACGGCCCTGAATTATTTGTTTTTTACCTAACCGATTTGGAAGGTAACCTTACTGATAGGGACATGACTTTGGGCTACAATTTTGAACTGCAAAACAACAGTGAATTTGGGGTGGAAGTAGGGCAAAGTTATGTAAGGTTGCTAGACAGTTTCGACCCTTCTAATACAGGTGGTAAAGAGCTACTAGCAGGCGAAGAGTTTACTTGGGAATTTATCTCGGCTTATTACAATTCAGACCCAAGAAAACTTTTCAATTACGAGCTTGGCATACAATACGGAGGTTTTTTTAATGGCACAGGTTACCAACTGGAAGGGAGCATTAATTACCGTTACCAACCATATGGCGGCATTGCCATGGCATTTAATTACAGTAACATCGATTTCCCCAATGAATTTAATGACGCGCAGTTTTGGTTGATAGGCCCAAGAATAGATTTGACCTTTACCGATAATTTGTTCTTTACCACTTTTATCCAATACAATGAGCAGATAGACAACCTCAACATTAATAGCCGATTGCAATGGCGGTTTAAGCCGGTTTCCGATGTGTTTTTGGTTTATACAGATAATTATTTGCCTCCTAATTTTGATGTTAAAAATCGAGCTTTGGTATTGAAAATTTCTTACTGGCTTAACCTATAGACAACTGTTGAGTGGATAAAGTCATAAACTTTGTTGTAGATGACATGTATAGTTTCTGCATTAATTATCCGCTTTCTCGGTATTGATTTTTCTGTAATAAAACAGTTCAGGGTCTCCATCATCTAATCCGTTTATTTTTCCGGCAAAAGAAAACCCAGCCTTACTCAATGCTTTCTGCATTTGCATATTAGAACTATTGGTTGAAGTAAATACCTTATCCGTCTTGCATTGTGTACAAATAAGGTCAATTGCTTGCACGCCTATCCCTTTCCCTCTATATTTTTCTTCTATAACAATAAGTTCTATCCAACCTAGGTCAAAAAAACGATAGTCGAATATGACGAAGCCAACTGCTCTTTTATCAGCTAAAATCATAAAACATTCCTCGTTCAATATCGCCTTTTTTATCTTTTCCTCTCTCTTTAGTTCTACATGTTCAACTTTATCAAGACGGTAGTCAAAGTCAACCACCAATGCTTTGTCATTTATTGTTGCCTTTTTTAGACCAATAGTTTTCATATCAAGTGTGCCTTTCCGATTTGTTCATGCAGGTAATGACTGCTTTATTACTTGTACTAAAGTCAAGCAGGCAGTATTCGAGTTATTAATGGTAATTGTTTTACCATCCTTCTCTCCGAAAAGATTTATTTCAGTAATTTATTTGTATGTCGATCAAAGTGAGTAAAATTAGCAAAAAAGTTACTATCCCAGTGATGGTTGTGAAAAGTCCTATTTTTTTCGATTTTGTCCAACCAGATAATCCGATAACGATACATAAAAAGATTATTCCCAACAGAAATGTTATTGAACCTATTTGGTTTGATAATTCCAATGTTACTGGTGAAATCTTATTTGGATAGCCGGTGGTTGTTATCATAACAATTTTTGTCATTGCAAAAACCGATACTAGAAAGCAGCCAGCAGCCATAGTAGTAGTTTTAAATATACGGTTGGTTATTTTATTTTCTGTTTTGTCCGTCAGTAGATTGGCGACAATTGCTATGGAGAATCCTCCGAGAAGCGATGCTACCAATATGATTTGATTTGCAATTTCATTTAGATATTTCGTGTTCAAGTCCATAGTAAAATCTTATTCAGAAACATGAGGTTAAAATTACCGACAATTGAGCATACGCAAGGCATTTGTTTTCTTGTACACAATCGTAGGTTGTGGAGTGCCACACAAATGCTTAACTTATTCTAAATATAGCATAAAAAACAACCTCCACAGATCAATAGAAAAATATATCTTTACAAGAAAAAATAGGTCGCTCAACTGGCTTATGCACAAAAAATATTGTTGAAGCAGTATTTTTTGGCTAACCCCATGGGGAAATAATGTTTTTTTTAGCAGATGTGGTTACAAAAGCTTGCCTAGTTTCGACCTATAAAGAAATAGTAAAGATATAATGAATTCATCCATATTAAAGTCAAGATATTTTTCCCTGGTCATCTTTCTTACATTGCTGCTTTTGTTTTCTTGCGAAGAGGGCATTGAAGAAGAAATAGAAATACCGAATCAGCCAACTCCTTTCGACTGCTCTAGATTTAGCTATGAGGAAGAAATCTTTTACCTACAAGAAGGAACCGCTGATTACATCATCAATCCGGTAGCTGCTTTAGAAGGTACTTTCAGTAGTTTTCCTGAAGATCTGGAGCTTGATCCTCAAACAGGAGCCATCAACATCTCACAAAGCGAAACCGGATTGAAATACTTGGTCAGCTTTGTTCCTGTTAATACCAGCGATACTTGCCAGTTTTCTATTACCATTTCGGGCATTAACTACCTTGATAGCATACATGTATTGCAATCTAACGATACCTTGGCAGTACCTGTTTACAATGCTGCCAATGCACTTGCCCTGCCCTGCCAAGAACTCGAAGGAGAAGATATCGAGGTCAACCAACTTCCTCAGCAAATTCTAGATTTTATTGCCAATAATTATCCTGGAGAAACTATTGAAGATGCTGAAATTAACCGTACAGCCGATGGTACTTTGGTGAATTATGAAGTAGACTTCGAAAGCGATTTAAGTCTTTATTTTAACTCCAATGGAGACCTTATTAGAGAAGATACTGACGACGATGATGACGACGACGATGATGATGATGAATACGATTGCAACTTTGAAGAAGATGCTATTGCAGGGAATACACAACTTATACTAACAAAAGGCACCGGAACAATTAATTTGAAACAGACCGTAGCACAAGGGGCTTTTGGTGTAGTGCCCGTTTCAGGAAGTTTTATAGAAAAAACCATTCGCTACCGCCTTAACGATGCCAGTCAGCTAGCACTGAACCAAATAAATGTACGGCTTTATTATTTTGACACACAAGAAGAAATACCACAGACTTTGCTAGACGAACTCAATGATAAAAAGCAAGGTGTGCTCTCCAATGCGCGAGTTGCAGAGCGCCCTACTCGACCGCCATACATTATTATTGTTGGTCGGATACAATAAGAGGCCGTACCTAGTAAAATTGTAGAAAACCGCTCATTACAGTATTTTTGCTGATGATGACGCGGTTACTTTTTTTCCTGATTTTTACTTTTCCCCCAGTCTTGTTGTTTGCTCAAGAGCAAGCACCTAGCGCTATCTTTCAACAAGCAGAACGCTACTTCCAACAAGCAGAACCAACAGCTGATTCTGACAGCTTGGCCATAGCGCTCTACCTGAAATATACCCAATTAGTAAGCCCAAATGAGAACAATGCACTTAAGCTATACAAAAGTTGGAAAAACGTAGCCGTGCTACGACAAACATACGGAAGACTAAATGAAGCCCTGACCTACTATCAAAAAGCAGTGGGCACTTGCAATCAATTCAATCTGTCTGATGAACTACTGTTTGAGCCATATCTTTACATGGGCAATAGTCACTACAGCCTCAATCAGCTCGACTCTAGCCTTTATTACCTTTCCCAAGCAGAAGAAAGCTTACCAGAACAGGTATCCATGAGGGAATCAGCGCATTTGTACAATAGTCTGGGTGTCCTGTATTTTGAGAGTGCCAACTATCGCCAAAGCATCAACTATTTTAAAAAAGCACTGGCCACAGTAGGAGGCACTGATGCTGGCCGCGATGCCATCATTGCCTTTCAGAGTAATATAGCTTCTTCGCTTCGTCATCTAGAAGAATACGAGCAAGCGGTGTCAATTTATCGGTCTTTGTTGCCCTTAGTAGAAGCCGAAAAAGAAAATGCTCTACTGATCAACCTCAGTACAACCTATCTTGAACAAGAAGCGGCAGATAGTGCTTTCTATTATCTGCAAAAAATCAATAATACAGCCTATCAACAATCACCTGTGTACAAGAACAAATTAGCCACTATTTATTTTTTAAAGGAGAATTTTTCTGAAGCAAGAGAAATCATTACCGCTTATCTAAGTAGTGAAGTAAGCCAATTGCCTACCAACCAACGTTATCTTAGCCTCAACTATAAGCTCTTGGGCGACATTTATCAGAAAGAGACCGACTATGCACAAGCCCTAAAAAGTTACCAAAAAGCCCTATGGCATATAGGTACTAATTTTAGAGATTCCTCGGTGTATGCCAATCCCAAAGTAATGAGTAACGGCTTTTATAGCTTTAATACCTTTGAGTTATTGGAGGCAAAGGCAGAATGTTTTTTTGGTTTTTATCGCCAACAAAAAGACCCAAAGCAACTACTTGCCGCAATAAACACTTACGAAGTTGCTTTTGAGCTCGCTACATTCTTTAGCAAACTATCTGATAATGACGACGCCCGGCTTTTTCTTGCAGAACAAGTATTTCCTGCCTACCAGCGCATGGTAATTTTTTTGATAGCTGCCTATGAGCAACTCGGTGGATCCAACTACCTAGAAAAGGCCTTTCAGTGGAGTGAGAAAAGCAAAGCAAGAGTGCTCTCAGAACGCTTGCAGGAAAATGAGATACGCAACAATACCAACATAGACTCAGCATTGCTGGCAAGTGAAAAACAGTTACGGTTGCAACTTTCTAGCCTATACAACCGCATTGCATTGGCACAAAATAATGAAAGCCTAGAGAACTTTGAGAAACAGTTGCAAAATACTGAGGTGCAACTTTCTAGAATACAAGCAGAACTGTTAAAATACTCCGAGTACCGTAGGGGTAAATTTAGCCAAGATAGCATAGACCTCCGCTTGATTAGAGAAAATGTGCTTGAAAACAATCGATTGCTGCTCTCTTTTTTTCATGCAAACGAAAACACATTACTGGCTTTTGCTATTGATGCTAATGAAATAAACTTTCAACGGATTGAAAAAAACACTGATTTTAAAGGCCTGCTCAGAGATTTTCTACAAAACATAAGCAATACCTCTGCTGGCAACTCTTATTCAAGCCAAAACGGCATGCAGCTATACAATTATTTATTGGCTCCCTTTAGCAAACAGCTTTCCCAGGCCAGTTCATTAATAATTCTTCCCCACCAATCGCTCAGTGCCTTACCCTTTGAGGCACTTGAAGACCCCGAAGGTAACTTTGTGCTGGAAACCCACAGCGTAACTTATCAATATTCTGCCTCTTTTCTCCAACAACAGCCTACTCCTAAGCTGCAAGAAAGCTTTTTTATAGCACCTTTTGCAGGCAAAATTTCTGAAGACATACATCCTGATTTTGCGGTATTGCCTGCTTCAAAAAGTGAAGCAGATGTGCTTAAAGGCCAGCAGATTATCGGTAGAGAAGCCACAAAAGAGCGCTTTCGTGCATCAGCTGGCAAGTACTCGGTCATACACATGGCTACGCATGCCCTTAGCAATACTGATGATCCACTTCAATCCTTCATTGCTTTCTACCCCGAGGCAAGAGCAGATAGCAGCTTTAAGTTATATGCACATGAAATCTATACCATGGATTTGCAAAAAGTTAGTTTGGCTTACTTAAGCGCTTGTGAAACCGCTCGAGGTAAAATTGCAGAAAGCGAAGGGCCCATGAGCTTGGCTAGGGCCTTTGCCTATGCCGGATGTCCTAACTTAGTTACCTCCTTATGGAAAGCAGAAGACCAAGTTAGTGCCGATATTGCCCAACGCTTTTATGGACACCTTAATAGCGGACAAAGCATCGCTCAGGCTTTACAGCAAGCCCGTCTAGATTTTTTAGAAGAGCCTCAAAACGCCCAATTTCGGCATCCTGCCTACTGGGCCAATCTTGTGTTCATTGGTCTGCCAGAAAACGACACACCGTTTATGTCTTACTGGTGGGTCTATCTATTTGGTTTAATAACGCTTACCACAGGCATTATAGCGGGCAGAAAACTGACTGCCCACCAACAAAAAGGCTAAAAACTATGTGAGTAAGTGGTGCCGAAAATCAACCTTGCTGGGCGGTCGTTTCGATCGCGACGGTTCTGTACCCCAGCAAAAAAGTTTAATTTGTTGTCATTATTGATGCGATAGTCAAGGCCGAGTAGCAAGCGATCGTTTCGAAGGTGGTTACCCCTGCTTTGGTGACCCATGCGGTGAAAAAGTTCGTAATTAACCCAAGGTCTAAAATAATAATTGATGGAATACCGCACCTTTATCCGATTCCGTATAAAGTTACGGGCATTTCTCCCCTCTTCATTTACAAAATCGAGCATTTCTGGCGACTGGGACTGATAACGAAAACGGTAATAAACTTTAAGCCCTGAAGTAATCCGATGGGTGGTGGAAAGATTCATGAGCAACTGATGGCGCGAACCCATGGGTTCACCTTCCGTAAAACGCAGCACCATGCGGTAAGTGCCTTTTAAGCTGATATTTCGATTTATTTTATAACCTAGGCCAAAGTCGGTTAACAAACTGCTAATGCGGGTAATGTTATCTCCTGCAATTAAATGAGGGGCAACACTAGCTGTAATACGCGGGCTGAGCTTTTTGCTGAGGCTTACGCGCTTCCAAAGTACTTGCTCTGTTACAGGATCTCTATCTTGTGCAATGGCAGAAAAGGCACCACCTAGCAATGCCAGTAATAAAAAAATATTTAGAGCTTTCATAATTGATTCTTAGAATAAGTAAAATTCGAAATTTTCAGCATTAAAGCAATCAGTACACATAGCGGTAATCTGTTTCTTCCACAGCACCATTTTTATTGATTTCTTTTCTACTGATGAGCATGCCTTTTGCGTCGTAGGAGTACTTGCGCTCACGAATCTGCTCTCCACGCTTGTTATAGGCTATTTCACGCATACGGTTGCCGTCAAAGTCGTACTCGAACGTTCGAGTTTTATAAACTTCTCCTTTTTTTAGATATTCCATTTTAATGGGTTCATCGAATAAAAGGTGGTACTCAATGCGCTTTTCTCTCACTATCTGGTTTTTACTATTAAAATGTTTTCTTACACGGAGTTCGCCACTTTTGGTATAATCGTAGGTAACTCTTTTTCGTGTGCTTCCATCGGAGCGTAAGGTAGCTTCTTCTATCAGGAGCCCCTTCCTGTTGTATTTTTTTACTACGGTTTTGCTGGTTTCCTTGCCCTTTTTATCGAGCTTGGTTTCAACAACGGTTACTTGCTTAATATTTCGACTTTTTATACGCCCAAGGCTCTGCGCAAAAAGATCAGGCATGTACAATAGCAGCAAAAGAATAATGAGTTGAACAGAGGTATTTTTCATAAGTGAAAAAAGTTTTTTTTATATTTATTTCAGTAGTAGTTTTTGAGATTTCATTAAATCAAATTGATATAGCGGCTTATGCATAAGCTAGCACATGTTCCCTTTGATATGTTTTTAATTGAGGCCAGTTTTTTTCCGCACCACGTTCTGCCAACACTACAATACGCTCTTTACCGAGTTCGGCAAGTAGGTATTTTAATTGCTGAGCAGCTTCAGCTGAAAGCCCGGTAAAAGGGTCATCGAACAGCATAATAGGGCGTTGTTGAATCAGGCTCCTTACCAGTTGTAATATCCGCTTTTCACCTGTTGATAGGCTACTCCCCTGTTCTCCAATTTGGAGTTTAAGATTTTCAGGCAGTTTATGTAGCGGAAATCCCAATTGTCTAAGTAATTCTAAAGCCTGTTTCCTTCCACTTTTCCCGGGGTTGCCGAGTACCCCTGAAACTGTTTTGCCCAATAAGGGAGCAGCAGGTGTATGCAGCGCAACCATCTCTCTTACCTGCTGCATAGGCAGTTCGGAAATATCCGTTCCGTTAATGCTAATGCTACCTTGAGGCACCTCTCTAATACCTACGATCATCTCTAAAAGCATTGTTTTCCCGCTTCCAGAGGGTGCCCTCAAGCAAAGGCTTTCACCTTTTTTTAAACATATTGCTGGAAACCTGAGCGGCTCCCTACCCTCATATCTGGTAGTAAAAGCCTTTACCTCAAGCGAAATTTTTTCGTGATCCACCAATTCAGATGCTTCAGTACCTTCACAAAAAAGCGAATTTTTATCAATGTCAGCTGCGATTTTTCCCAGAGAGAGTCCGCCATCGCGCCAATGGCGTTTTACCATCATGAGCCTTCTAAAAGCTGGAATAATACTGATCAAGAACATAATAAAAACTAGTAAGGTACTGCCGTCCAACTCAGCATTGGGTTGCTGCAATAATACCTGCCCACTAATCATGACTGCCAACAATAATGCGTACATCATCCCCGGTACCACAGCTTTTTGTAGATTTTCCCTGAACAATAGCGCTTTGTCCCGAGAAAACTGCTTGTCTGAGCGGCGAGCAAACTTGTTCCATTCTTTTTTTTCTCTTTTCATAAGTTGAATGGTAAGTTGAGCTTGGAGCCGGCTGCTTACAAAGGCAAGGTTAGAAGAGCGAATTTTTCGTACTTCTGCTACGCGAGCAAGTAGGTATTGGTTAATAACCAAAAGCACTAAAGCAAATAACAAGGTAAGCAACAAAATTACCGATGCCAAAACAGCATTGAGCATAAAAAGGAGAATAACCCCAAGGAGTATCATTTGAAAGTCGAGCAATGCCTGTACAATACCCCTCGAAAGTAACCGCTTTATCGGTCCCATATCTCCACTGTACCTCAATAAAGAACGCCCTACCGGTTTTTGTCTCTGTTCTTGCAAGGGCCGAGAAATGTGCCGAGCAAAAAGATGCTCACGCAGTTCTTTAGCAAAAAGTGCTGCACTTAAATCTGCTAGTTGTCTAGCAAAAAAGCCGCTTACAAAGTGCAAAACTAAAATTGTTGCAAAAAAAATGTAAAAAGTAGCAGCCTGTTCTACATTAAATGGTAAGGCATCAAAAAGCTTCCCGCGGGCAGAGTTGGTATGGAGTATCAAAGAATAATATTTACCGATACTTAGAGGTACCAACAAGGTAGCTAAGCCGCTGAGCAAACCAGCCAGCCAAGCTAGGGAAAATAAATGCCTTTTCCGATATATGAAGCTGCTAAGCAGCCGTTTCGCTGGCTTTGTGAGCATTTGGAGTTGGTTTTTGGGTACTAAAATAGTCCATTTTCTGAGCGGTATCAGAGAGATAGCGAATTACATCACTTTCCATCAACTCATCGAGTGTGAGTACTGGCAAGTTAGTTATCTCCTTAACTTCTCGAATGAGTAGGGGGCTCATGGTGAATTTTCCAGAAAGTGCAAAGGGCCCTAAGTCCAATTCCTTGAGTAAATGCATACCGTACAAAGCACTCAAGCTGTCTCCTCCTGAGAAAATCACATGATCTATAGTGCGCTTAAATGCTGGGTCACGAAACAATACTTTATTTTCTCGCTGAAAGAGTCCGTCGGCCACTTCTATAATTAAATAATCGAACGATTGCTTAAGAATTACCTCCTGCATTAAGGTTTGGTAGATATCCATGATCTCCTCATGGCTGCACATGTAAGTGGAGGTAAAGCCCGCTTCTGAAAAATCAGTTGTAAGACTAGCGCCACAATCTCTTACAAAGTCACAGTCCTTAGTAAAGGCGGTGCCAGTGAGCTTCATGTAAGCTATATTTTTTCCCGAAAGCATCAACCCTCTGCCCAAGCCACCCGCAATAGTGGTTTTTCCACTATCCATAGAAGAACCCAGGCTTAGGATGATCTCTGGTTTCTTTGGGCCAAAATTACCGGTAAATTTATGGCGGGGCATCCCCAAGAAATTTGTATTGATTACCTCTCCGTTTTGCGTGGCATAGCCGACCAATCGCAGGCGGGTAGGTTCAATGTCTTTTAATCTAGCATTTTGGCTATGTACTTCGCCAACTACCCCTCCTGCACCTGCAAGATGCAGGTCTAATGAGGTAAAATCGGGCACATAAGCCTCTACTTGGTTGGTAGCATATCGGTCACCAAAGGCCGCCATCAAGTAATCGCCAGGAAAAACATGAGCGCGGTGCCCGTTTGCATCTTGAATGCGTAATATTTTGCCTAGTTCAATAACTCTAAAAATAGCTACATCGCCGGCACGGGGCACATAGTGTTTTACACGTTCGCGGTCTAGATCAAAGGCTTCTACCTTACGGCATACGAGTGATTTTTTAAGAAAAGAAGTATCCATTGTAAAGATTCAGTAAATTAAAATTTTATTTGTGCTTTCTACTCCGCTTACAAGCGGAGTAGGTATTGATTTAGTACTTTGTTATATAAAGCTGCTTTCCAATTCTTGTTGAGGCATGTCTAGCTCTTGAGGTGGAGGCCAGCAGGCATCTAAATTTGGATGTTCTATATTTTTATATGCAGAAAAAAGCAAGTGTACCCGAGTACCACCTGTGTTTTCTACTGCATGGATTTTCCAGGCAGGAAAGAGATACAAACGGCCCGCTTCTCCCATTACAAAGTCGTGGCCATCTGCATGAAATTGGCAGCGTTGGTTCGGTATAATCGGAATATGATAGCGAAAAAAGCGGCTGCCATCGTGCCCATCGTGGTGGGGTTTTATCCTTCTTTTTCCTCTTATTTTAGAAATCCTTGCTCTAAAAATAGGCCCTACCTGCTCTTGCAGTTCATCCATTACCTCTTTTAAATAGCCAAAAAGTGCCGGTGTTTCATGTATAAACTCAGTCTCCAATTTGTAAGGTCTATGCCTTCTACCATGAATATCGTCATAGCCTCCTGTACGGCTGATCAAGGCCCAACCCGTGCGCTTACCACTTTCTACTCCGTTGTAATTGGTGGCAGGGAAGCGTTGCTTCATTTCTTCGTAGTTTTCTAGCAATTTTTCAGGATCAAACTTTAATGATGTTACAAACATTTTAAGTTAAATTTAGGGTTGAAAATACATAACATGCCCAGGCCCTCTTCTCTATGTAAGTTGGCGATTTGTAAAGCTCCGCAACAAATCTGCGTCAGAAATATTAGTATGCTTTATACTCTAAAGAAGCGGGGGCATTATTAAAGATTGTTTTAGTTGATCGTACTTTGCTTTCCTATTCTAGAAAGCCTTTTGTTGTTATTAAAAAAATGTAAGTCTCCACACATCCCAGTATGAAATATTTTTATGGTATAGATGGCGCTTGTTTCCTCTAATTTTTTCAAAAAGCTGCTGTGCTTTAAATACTTGACCAGTTTTTACATAAGCCAATGCCAGATAAAAGTCGCTTTCTTGCTCAAAACGTTTATCATCTACCTCGCTATTGCGTTTCTTTAGCGATTCTAGTAGCTGTACCGCCTGCTCAAAATCGCTTAGTTCCATAGAGGCAAGCGCAGCCAAAAATATATCCTGTTGATCTTTGTTACTGTCGTTACGTTTGCTAAACTCCTGTACAACTTTTTTATATTCTTTTTCTTGAAAAAGGGTTTCGATAGTGCTTGTGGATGCTTCTGTGCTTCGGTTAACCGGCAATTGGTAACTTAGGTAATTTTCTGAGTAAACACTATCAGAACCATTGGTTGAAAACAAGATGCCTACAACAATTAGCGGCAGTAATACGGCTGCAACTGCGGTAAGCTGCCTGCTGTTCAAACCAAAGAATACTTGCTTACCCTTTGGCTGTTTACTTGCCCGATCTCGGGCTGCTTGTACTCGTTCGCGCACTGCCAAAGCTCGAATCGCTTGCTGACTGTGTTGCAACAGTGCCAACTGTTCACGTAAGCTTTCTGAACTACTCAGTTCTTCTTCCAGTTGATATTTTTCATCAGGACTGAGTTCTTGTTGTAAATAGCGCTCCAAGACTTCAAGCTTCTCTTCAGGGTAATTTTTATTTTCCATATTGCAGGGCTGATTTAATATTTTGATACACCTCAGGCGAATTACCCACCTTTTCAATCAGTGATTTAAGACATTTATATTTTTTGTTGCGCAGTGTCTGTTCATTCTCATAATCAGTTTGCACACGTATTTCTTTCATTGATAATCCTTCGTAATAAAAAAGCTTCAGTATTTTAAGACATTGCTCTCCGGTAGTTTCCAATAACTTAATGATCATTTGCTGTCCTTCACGATATTGAATATGGCTTGTAATATCCTCTTCGCTCTCCCCTTTTGCTTCTTCAAAAACCTGATGGCGCACATTATCACTCACCTTTTTTCTAATTGCAGAAACCCATAAATTGCGAACCAATGTGTACAAAAAAGACTTTATACTGGCCTTGCCTTGGTATTTTCCTTGGTGCACCATCTCAATAAATACTATAAAAGCTTCTTGTATCATATCTTCGGCATCTTCTCGGTTACCTGATTTTGAAAGCACCAGCTTTACCAGACCATCGTGGTAATTTTGGTACATAAAGTCTAGTGCTTTATCAATTTGCCCCGGAGACTTTATGGCTTCCAACAACTCTTTATCGTTATATTTTTGTTTTTTCACAGTTTCAATTATAAGTCGTACCTGATATTTTAAATGTAACCACTTAGGTAAAAAAAATTTATCTCAGTGATTTTTCTTATCAAAAAAACAGCTATTACTCTTTTTCTGCAAGGAAAGTCGTTTTCAATATTGGTGGCCAATTTTTCATTTTAAATCAGTTGCTACAGGTTTTGGCCTGCGGTATTGCAATAGTTTTCATAGGCTTTAGTCCAAAGAAAACATTTGGCAATTCTATGAAACTACGTATGAAGGAGGGCCATTTTTAGCTAAAGCCTTTTTGCTTACCGTTCGGGTTTTGCAAACTTGTATCCATTATCCCAGCATTTGCAATCTGTTTTTATCTATTGTATTAGAATCACAAATCTTAAAGATAGTTCGAGACTCGCGAACCCTGAACAGCACGTACTAAAATATTACTTAGCTAGTGAAGGGAGTGTATGAAACTAGCTAGCACACATCATAAGCAGGCGCCTTGTGCAAGCGCCTTGTGGCAAGCGCCTTGTGGCAAGCGCCTAAAAAATCTTTGCTAGA
>CAKZMZ010000079.1 GCA_937129345.1 uncultured Thalassovita sp.
TGGCAGCAGACGGTAAAGGAGAGATCATCAATCTGACAAAAAGTGGTTTTTCTGATGGTTCTCCACAATGGATGATGGATGGGGAAATGATGATTTGGTACTCAGATAGAGACGGCATGAAAAACCGCGGAAGTTGGGGTTCTGAATCAGACGTTTACGGCCTTTTCTTTACCCAAGAAGCTTATGATTTATTCAACCTAAGTAAATCTGACTATGAGTTGTATCAAGAAAAGAAAAAAGAGGAGGATAAAGACAAGGAGGATGATAAGGATGAAGAAGCTCTACCAGAAGTAAAAATCGAAATGGAAGGCTTGGATGACAGAAAAGAACGTTTGACCATCCATTCCTCTAGGTTAAATGATGCAGTAGTGTCTAATGATGGTGAATACCTCTATTACATCTGCCGCTTTGAAAAAGGGGTAGATTTGTGGAAAACCAATCTGCGCACCAAAGAAACCAAAATTCTCACCAAATTGGGCAGCTCTGCGGGCAACCTCACACTTGACGAAGATGGTAAAAATGCCTTTGTGCTTTCTGGAGGTAAGATCAAGAAGGTAGATACAGAAAGTGGCAAGGTAAAAACCATAGGTATGCGTGGCGAAATGTACTTAGACAAGCAAGCCGAAAATACCTACATTTTCAATCATGCTTGGAAGCAGGTACAAAAGAAATTTTACGTAACCGACCTGCACGGCGTAGACTGGGATTTTTACAAAAAGGAATACAGCCGTTTTCTACCTCACATCAACAACAATTATGATTTTTCTGAAATGTTGAGCGAAATGCTAGGCGAGTTGAATGCTTCGCACACGGGCTGCCGCTACTATTACCAAAGTGAAAACGGAGATGCAACTGCTTCTTTAGGACTCTTCTTTGATGCTGCTTACGAAGGCAATGGCTTAAAAGTGGCCGAGGTATTAGAAAAAGGCCCTGCTGATAAAGCAGAATCTGACATTGCAAAAGGCACCATCTTAGAAAAAATTGATGGTCAGCCTGTAGAAGCCAATTCCAACTATTATCCAATGCTCAATAGAAAAGCGGGCAAAAAAGTGTTGCTTTCTTTATACAATCCTGCAACCGGTACTCGCTGGGATGAGGTCATAGAACCCATTAGTACAGGTGCAGAAAGTAATTTGCTTTATAGAAGATGGGTTGAAAATCGCCGTAAAGAGGTGGAAACGCTCTCTAACGGACGTATAGGCTATGTGCACGTTCGCGGTATGAACGACCCTAGTTTTAGGACAACTTATGAGGAAGTGTTGGGCAGAAACTATGATAAGGAAGCCATTATCGTGGATACCCGTTTTAATGGTGGCGGTTGGTTGCACGATGATCTGGCTACCTTCTTAAATGGCAAAACCTACATACAGATGATGCCGCGAGGGCAAAAGCTAGGGCAAGAACCGCAATTTAAATGGACTAAAGAATCCATAGTTTTGATGGGTGAAGGCAACTATTCTGATGCCCATATGTTCCCTTACGCTTACAAGGCGAACGGTATAGGCAAATTATTAGGCATGCCCGTGCCGGGTACAGGTACCGCTGTTTGGTGGGAAAGGCAAATAGATCCTAGTTTGGTGTTCGGTATTCCACAAGTAGGTATGGTAGATGTGAATGGGGATTATTTGGAAAACAAGCAATTAGAGCCCGATATTAAGGTGAGAAATGAGCCCGAAGCACTTTTGGCTGGTAAAGATCAACAAATTGCTGCAGCGGTAAAAGTATTGCTAGGCGAAGAGGTAGAAATGCCCGGGGCACAAGATGTAGACTTGGAAAACAAATCTAAAAAATAATGAAACAAAGGTTGTGGTAAAAAGCCACAACCTTTTTCAGTAACAGTAAATTCACTTAGAGAAATACTATTGTAGCCTTTTGGCATTTTTTAGTATTTAATTTTTCTAACCCTAAGATTAAGCTAGTAATTTTAAGATTGAACTAAAACTAAATATGTAATGAAACAAGTGTTGACAGTTTTCTTAGTGCTTTTTGCTTCACTAGCACTTTTTGCGCAAGAGGACATGAAGCAACTAAAATACGACGACATGTCGGCTTTTAGAGACCAAGCAGGAAATTGGTTTTTAGTGGGTGATGTATTAATGAACCCGACGGTAGATATTCATGCACATGAAGAAGCACCAGAACCTGAAGATACATCCAAGAAAAAAAGAAAAAAGAAAAAGAAGAAAAATGCCCCACCACCACCAAAACCTAAGGCCGTAATCTATGAGGAGGGTACAGGTGTACTTCTGAACATGAACAACGATACCAAAAAAGATCAACTCCTTACCACGTGGGAACACGGCGATATGATTTTTGAAACAGAGGTGATGATTCCCAAAGGCTCTAACTCAGGCATTTATCTGCAAGGCAGATACGAAGTACAACTGCTCGATAGCTGGGGGGTGAAGAGCCCTCGTTATGGCGATATTGGCGGTATTTATAGAAACTGGGAAACCGAACCGGGCCAGATTTATATGGGCAAAGCACCATTTACCAATGCCGCTTTTGCCCCAGGCGTTTGGCAGCATCTCAAAATTGCTTTTAAAGCACCAAGATTTAATGAGCAAGGTGAAAAAATTGCCAATGCTACCTTTGTATATGTAGATTTAAATGGCATCCGCATCCACGAAAACCTAGAAGTGCCTTTGCCTACCGGCGGCCCAATCGAGAAAAATGAAGTGGCTAAGGGACCTTTAATGATTCAAGGAGACCACGGCCCGGTAGCATTCCGTAATACTAAGTACCAATTAATGGAGTCAGCAGATATCAAACTGACCGACATCAAGTACAAAGCGTGGGAAGGCAGCTTTAACAAGGTGGCAGAGTTTATTGATACCGAACCATTGATGACAGGAGAGCTTGAGACTCTCACTTTCGCTGTAAAAGATTGGAAAGACAAATTTGCTGTACAATTAACTGCAAATTTAGAAGCTCCAGCAGATGGTCATTACAAAGTGAAGTTTGATTACGTTGGAGCCATGGTGTTGAAAGTGGGAGAAAAAACCTTGATTGATGAGCAATTTTCATCAGGAAACCAAGGTAACAAGGTCTTTACCTTAGACTTAAAAAAAGGTGGGAACCCACTTGAAATTATTTATTATAAAGATTGGGGTTGGAGGCCAGCCATGCTTGGCGTATTCGAGGCCAATTCTTTCTCTAGACCACTGCACAGTTTTAGCTCCTATTCAGCAGGTGCACCCAACTACTCGCCCATTTATGTAGAAGCTGAAAGCACGCCTAAAATGTTACGTGCCTTTTACGATTTTAAAGGCGATAGAAGCCAAAGGCTCACCCACACCATTGGTGTTGCCGACCCTTCAGGTGTCAACTACATCTATGACTTAACAACTGGGACACCTGTTTGCGTTTGGAGAGGCGAGTTTGTAGATGCCACATCCATGTGGCACAACCGAGGCAATGGCTCTTTTAGGCCTAGGGGTGCCAATAGAGATTTGTTTACAGGGTTGACAGTCGCGGATTTGCCTACAGGTAACGAAGCTTTTCCTAGGGAAATGAACGAGGAAAATGGTTTCCATAACAAAGGCTACAAAATCGATGAGAACTCAAGCAGACCTGTATTTATTTACACGCTCAATGGTGTCAGTTTCGAAGACCATTTAAACCCTGCTGACGAAGGAAAATCTATAATGAGAACACTTAAGGTAATAGAAGGCGCTGCGCCTGCCACTGTAAAAGTAAAGCTTGCCGAGGGCGAAGAGATCACCAAACTAGAAACTGGCGAATACAGTATCGATAAAAAATATTTCATTCAGCTTGCTGAGGGGCAAACAGCCTCTATTCGCAATGTAGACGGTAAACAAGAATTGATTATGCCGCTATCTGCTGAAGCAAGCTATAAACTAATTTGGTAAATGATGAAAATCGAAAACATAAAAAACATGAAGTATATCCTAATGTGTTTGTTGGCGTTGGCTTTTATTTTGCCTAGCCATGCACAAGAAAGCAGCGAGGATGCTTATTATAAAATAGTGACCTTGCCCGCTCCTGAAAAAGTATTGCTAGAAGTTGGAGGTATGACTACTTTGCCAGATGGCAGAATCGCGCTTTGCACGCGTCGTGGTGATGTATTTCTGGTAGAAAACCCCGAAATGCGCGATGGTACTTTTCCTAAATTTAAGTTATTTGCTTCAGGGCTGCATGAGGCCTTGGGTTTGGCTTATAAGGATAATGCCATTTACATTGCTCAACGTGGAGAGCTTACAAAATTGACCGACTCCAACGGAGATGATGTAGCCGATATGTACGAGACCGTTTACGATTGGCCAATTTCAGGGCATTACCACGAGTACTCTTATGGCCCCAAGTTTATGGAAGATGGCAGCATGATGGTAACTGGCAATGTGGCCTTTGGAGATGAAGAATGGTGGAGAGGTGAAAGCCGAGTGCCTTGGAGAGGTTGGGCTATGCGCATCACTACTGATGGCAAAATGGAGCCTTGGGCTACCGGCATGCGTTCTCCTTGTGGTTTGGGTGTGTTCGAAGGTGAATTCTTCTATACCGATAACCAAGGCGATTGGATGGGCTCAGGCGGTGTCTGGCATGTGAAAAAAGGCGCTTTTATGGGTCACCCTGCAGGTTTAAAATGGGCAGAAGAAGAAAACTCTCCCGTAAGCCTACAGGCCGAAGAGTTTTACGCTAAAGTGGACAAAAGGCAAGTAAAGGAAAATGGCAGATACGTAAAGCCAAGCAATATTCAAGATGAAGAAAATCCTGATTATTTATTTAAGGTAAAGGAGGAGTTTCCACAAGTACAATTACCTGCTGTTTGGTTGCCACATGGCGTTTTGGGTATCTCTAACTCCGAGATTTTGGAAATCCCCGAAGGTACTTTTACGCCTTTTGTTGGCCAATTACTCGTAGGCGATCAAGGGCAAAGTAAAATCATGCGAGTTGTTATGGAAAAAGTAAAGGGAGAATACCAAGGCGTTGCCTTTGATTTTAGGCAAGGTTTTCAGTCAGGCGTTTTGCGCATGACTTGGGGCAACGATGGCTCTTTGTACGTAGGGGAAACCAACAGAGGTTGGGGTTCGGCAGGAACATCAAATTCGGGCTTAGAAAGATTGATTTGGACAGGCGATACCCCATTTGAAATGCAAACAGTAAATGCTAAGCCCGATGGTTTTGAGATTACTTTCACCAAACCGGTGAATAAGGAAAAAGCCAAGGATTTAGATAATTACAATGGGCAGCAATTTATTTACAAGTATCATCCTGTTTATGGTAGCCCTACAGTTAACAACGAGGAACTGAAAGTAAAAGGAGTGAAAGTCTCTGAAGATGGCATGAAAGTACATGTGTCCATAGAAAATGCCAAGCAATACTATGTACATCAATTGAACTTATTTGGTGTTACTTCAGCTGCAGATAATGAGGCTTTGTTACATCCGGTTGCTTACTATACGCTCAATAATATTCCTGAAGGAGCCAAAGTACCTGCTAGCGAATTGAGTACCTACCGCACATCTGAAACCCAAGCAGCCAAAAGAAAAGCAGCAGCGGCAAGAAGGGCGGCACAGGCCAAAGCGGCTAGGGCACCGCTAAAAAGCAAAGACGACGCCCCTACTTATGCAGAGATCAAACCGCTCTTGGTAAAAAATACTTGTACCGCTTGCCACCAAGAAAAAAACAGGCAAGTAGGTCCTGCCTTTGCAGACATTGCCCAGCGCAATTACAGCGCAGAGCGCATCGTGGAGTTGATCTACAATCCTGAGCCACAGAACTGGCCTGATTACTCAACTCCAATGGCGCCTATGCCACAAGTACCTAAAGAAGAAGCATTGAAGATCGCTAAGTGGATCAATACACTCAAATAATTAAAAAAAGCGGCATCTTAACCTAAGATGCCGCTTTTTTTTGCCTAATGCCTAAAAGTGCGTAAATTGAAAAGAAACCTATTTTTTTTAACTTATGAAATTATTTTGTGGTGGCTATACACCAAATAGAGAAGGAGGGATTTATACTTTTGAATTAAACGACAAAAACGGGAAGCTCAAGCAATTACACCTCACCAAAACCACCAACCCGAGTTATTTATGTCTTTCTCCTAATAAAGAAGTATTGTACACTTTTGAAGAGATAGGACAGCAAGATGAACCTAAACTCAAAGCCTTTACTATTGATAAAAAAGGAAGGCTTTCATTGATCAATGAGCAAGTAATCCCCGGAGCTTATCCTTGTCATCTCACCTTATCTCCCGATAGAAAATTTGTTTTAGTGGCCTGCTATGGTAGCGGTAATGTGCAGTGTTTTTCAGTAAAAGAAGATGGGAGTTTAGGAAAGATGACAGACAACGTGCAACATCAGGGCAAAAGTGAAAACAAAAGCAGGCAAGAAGGGCCACATGCCCATATGGTCGCTTTTGATCAAGATGGCAAATTGTATGTTTGCGATTTGGGTATCGATAAAATAATGGTTTATAGTCTTACTTCAACGGGTAAATTGGAATTACTTGAAAATGAAGTGATTGAGATAGCCTCTGGTAGCGGGCCAAGGCATATGGTTTTTCATCCATCGTACCAATATGCTTTTGTTTTAAATGAGTTGACTTCTACCATTTCTTTGCTTGAGAAAAGCAATGGTAAATATGCGGTAAAACAAGACTATTTAATGATTGAGGAACCCTTTTCAGGTATGCCTAGCGGTGCAGCCATTAGAATAAGTAAAGATGGACAATTGCTTTTTGCCTCAGATAGAACTGTCAACGGTATTTCTACTTTTAAAGTAGATGCGGAAAATGGAACTTTGAAATTAATTGAGACTACTTCTTGTGGAGGTATTTTTCCAAGAGACTTTAACCTATCGCCCGATGGTGAGTGGCTGCTTTCTGCCCACCAAAAATCGAATGATATTGTGGTGTTTAGCTTGGAGCAAAGCACGGGCAAATTAGCCCAGATAGGCAGCATCAACGAGATTGTGAGCCCGACTTGCTTGGTATTTTTAGAAGATTAGGTTTGAGGCTACCAAATACTGTAGAAACACGCAGTGAGGACAACAACAAGCGCGGTAACGAATTAACAAACCTCAACCAACATCCAATAACCAACAAAACCCGAAATTATGAATAAAGATACACATTTGGCAGTATTGATAGATGGAGATAACATTCCAGCTTCTCATGTAAAGCAAATGATGGAAGAAATCTCGCGCTATGGGAATCCGACAATTAAACGGATTTATGGTGATTGGACTAAACCCCAATTGGCAAAGTGGAAGCAAGTCCTCTTAGAGAATGCCATTAATCCTGTGCAGCAGTACAGTTATACCTCTGGTAAAAATGCTACAGATTCGGCCATGATCATTGATGCCATGGATATTTTATACTCTGGTGATGTAGACGGTTTTTGCTTGGTCTCGAGCGACAGCGATTTTACCAAACTAGCGACAAGGCTGCGAGAAGCAGGCAAGCAAGTGATTGGCATTGGAGAAAAGAAGACCCCTGAGCCTTTTATTGTGGCATGTGATCGCTTTATTTATTTAGAAATTCTACAGCAGCCAGAGAAATCTTCTAGAAGTAATAACAGAAGTACAAAGAAAAGTAATGTAGAGAAACTCACTCCAAAAGTGGTCAAGCAAATTGCGAATACCATTACCGATGTTGCTGACGATGACGGTTGGGCGTTTTTAGGAGATGTGGGTAGCTTGCTCCAAAAAAAACAGCCTAATTTTGACTCAAGAAACTATGGCTTTCAGAAACTTACGCCCTTGATCAGTTCTATTGATAAGTTTGCAGTAGAACAACGTAAGCAAGATGGCAGCAACCATAAACTGATTTTTGTAAAAGTGAAAGAGTAATGGTATAAAGTTGTAATTTGTTGTTATTGAACGATGAGATATAAAAATATCAGTACAATTAATAAAAGCTCAACAACATAAATCTATCCTCATATATGAACTCTCTTATATCGAGATGCTGCTATTTTTTACTGATAAGCCTATTTTTTGCCTGTACAGATACTTCGGAAAAGGCAGCTAATGAAGAGGCCACGAAACAACCCAACATCATTTTGATTATGACCGATGATCAGGGTTGGGGAGATTTGAGTGTGAATGGCAACGCAAACCTGCAAACGCCAAATATCGATGCTTTGGCCGAAAACGGGGCCATGTTTGAGTATTTTTATGTAAGCCCGGTTTGTTCTCCTACTAGGGCAGAATTATTGACTGGCAGATACGCCGTAAGAGGTGGCGTTTATAGTACCTCTGCAGGAGGAGAACGACTCGATTTAGATGAGGTTACAGTGGCGCAATACCTACAAAAAGCAGGTTATGCCACGGCTTGCTATGGCAAATGGCACAACGGCATGCAGTACCCCTACCACCCCAATGGCAGAGGTTTTGATGATTTTTATGGCTTCTGCTCTGGACACTGGGGCAATTACATCGACCCCATGCTAGAGCGCAATGGACAAATTGTACAAGGGGAAGGCTTTATCATAGACGATTTGACCAATAAGGGCATAGAATTTATCGAACAAAATAAGGAAAGCCCCTTCTTCCTTTACCTCCCTTTGAATACGCCCCACAGCCCCATGCAAGTGCCCGATAAATGGTGGAATGAGGTAAAAGACAGGGAGATTACCCAAAAACACAAAGACCCCGAAAAAGAAGACGAAACCTTTACCAAAGCAGCTTTGGCCTTTTGCGAAAACATAGATTGGAATGTAGGCAGGATAATGGCCGCATTAAAGGAAAATGAAATCGAAGAAAATACCTTAGTGATTTATCTCTCTGACAACGGCCCCAACTCTTGGCGCTGGAATGGCGGCATGAAAGGGCGCAAAGGCTCGACAGATGAAGGCGGCGTTCGTTCCCCCCTGATCATGCAATGGAAAAACAAAATACAGTCGGGTAGCAAACTAAAGGCCATTGCTTCTGCCCCGGATATCTTACCTACTTTGGCAGAAATTGCAGGTTACGAGGGTAGCTTCGAAAATGCACTAGATGGACAAAGCCTGTTGCCTTTATTGATCGAAACGGAAGAAAACTGGGCCGACAGATACATCGTAAATCATTGGAATGGGAAAACCAGTATTCGCAGCCAAGAATACAGGTTAGGCCACGAAGACCAACTTTTTGATATGGTTAATGACTTTGGCCAAACCATGGATATTTCAGGAGACTATCCTGAGGTGTATCAAACCATGCTGACAGTTAAGCAAAATTGGGAAAACAGTGTAATGCCCGAATTACCCAAAGAAGACAAAAGAGATTTTACAATAGGCCATCCTGATTTTGATTGGTACCAACTACCCGCCAGAGATTTGGTGGCGCATGGTAATATCAAACGATCTAACCGCTGGCCCAACAGTTCATTCTATACCAATTGGATAGATGCGGCAACAGACAGCCTCACTTTAGATGTTGAGGTTTTGGAAACAGGAGATTTTGAGGCCATTATTTATTACACTTGCCAACCAGAAAATACGGGTGCTTCTTTTCGGTTGGCCTTTATGCAAAATACCTTAGACTTTAAAATTAATGAATCGTTTACCTCTGATTTTTTATATCCAGAACTCGATAGGGTAGAGCGCCAAGAATCTTATGAGAAAAGGTACAAGGCATTAAATGTAGGTAAGATACACTTAGAAAAAGGCAAAGGACAATTGGTGCTCAAAGCGACCGATATACCCGGCAAAGCAGCTGTAGATTTTAGGTTGTTGATGTTAAAGCGGGTTTAAAAACTCCATAGGTTCAAGTTTATTTCGAGTTATGGTATTTAATAGCTATTACCCTTCGGCCTTAACCTTGCCGGCATAGAAAAGGAAGGAACGCCTGACCATAAGTTCACCTACAACGGAAAGGAGAAGCAAGAGGAGTTCGAGCTTAATTGGATTGATTACGGTTGGAGGAACTATGATGCTGCCCTAGGGAGGTGGCATAGTGTCGATAACCTTTCAGAAAAATATCATTATTCATCTCCATATCATTATGCAGGAAATAATCCGGTGAGATACTTTGATATTGATGGAAATGAGTTTACCCAAGATGCGTGGAAATGGGTCAATAATCTTCTTGGAGAGATTACAAACAGGTTGCAAAAATTAGATAGAAAAATCTCGAGAAAGTTTAATAAGATAAATTCTGGAAAGGGAGGAAATGGTACAAGGAAGAGCTTAGCAAAATTGCAATCCAAAAAAACGGGGTTAAATGAAGTACAGGGAGAAATAGGGCTGTTAGCAGCTTCTGACCAGTTATATGATGTAAAAGAATTTTCAGGCAGCAAAGTAGTAGGTAATCAACAAATTTCATCAAGCCAAACTACATATGATAAAAATACTGATGCAATAGTAATTAACTTAAATCTAGCAAGTAATAATCAAATTGCAACATTTGCACATGAGCTGAAACACGCTTTTCAATTTGAAACAGGTAAAGTCGCCTTTAGCTACTTTTCAGGCCGTGGAGCATCAGGAATTAATGATATCACTGATGAAATCGAAGGGTATAAAAGAGGACAACTTTTTGGAGCCAATGCGAGTGCCAATATAAATGAAGCTTGGGTCAGAAAGAGAACAGGTCGTTACGATACTCCATTAGGTCCCTATGATATCAATTCTTACAGAACAGATGCTTTTGGTAATCTTAAGACATATGGTGAAACATTTTTAGATGCGGCCTATACAGCAGGGAGCATAGGTAGAATGCCTGGTTCAAATACAACGGTAGTGAGAGGTTGGAAAGCTTCATATATAGGCGGGGCAAAGCAATATTTGAAAAAGACAGTTGGTGATTGGATTAAATAATTTAACAAAATGAAATTCCCTTTAGATAGTAAAGCACTCATATTTGTTTCAATGCTCATACTTACTCAAGCATGTAAAGTCGTACATGAAATGAATATAAGCGGTAATTATTCGTATCAAGGTAAACCAGTTTTAAATTTAAAACCTGATAGCACATTTAGTTTTGATTTTGATGCGCACATGATTTCTGGAAGTACCTATGGGAGATGGACAATTATTGACAAAAATTATTTAGAAGCGAGTAGTTCCATTTATGATAGTATTTTCATATATGAGGAATTTGATAAAGATATTAGGGCTAAAGTTAAATTTTCAGGTATTGATATTCATGGAAATGATTTGCCTGATCACTATATCTCAATAAACGACTCGGTCGAGTTACATTTACAGGGGACAAGTTTTATTGAAGTAGAAGAAGTCAATAGATTAAGTTTTGTTGTAAGAGGTGGAGGTTTTGATTCCTCAGGAATATACCACTATAAAGTAAAAAACCCTGAGGCAAATGTCTTTACTATTAAAAGACCAATAAAATCAAACGAGTACAATACCTATTGGTATAAAGTAAAGTTTAGATATAAATCAAAACAATTAATAACGTTTGATAATATCTTTCATCCTGGGTATAAAATCTATGGCTCTACCAAATTAAAGAAAATAAGAGAAGAACATTAGTATAAGTCATTTTTCTATACCTATGATGCTGCCTTAGTTAAAGTATATCTTTCTAATGAAAGTACTTAGCTAATATTTAAAACCATAATCCTTTAATAAGCTCTGCTAAAATGGCAGGGCTTTTTTTCTATTTAAAGGGCTCAAAAACACCCACTGGTGCGGGTCTTTAGCTTTAGCGATGACCCGTGTCAAAATATTAGGTTAATATCAACCAAGTAGAAGTCTCGTGACTTCGGTTGGTTTGGCAAGAGATATTGTTTGAGGAACATAAGCCCCCATCTGGTCATTAGCGTCCTGTTCCGTCCAAACCATTAGGAGGGTAGGTGAGATGAAAGTAAGATAAGTCCTGCCGTAACCAGTGGGGCTTTTTCTCACAAAAAAGTCTAAAGAATGAAATCTTTAAAAAAAGTAAGAGACGTAATATCCGTTTTTCATTGATTTTGAAGGAGAAATATCATTACAAAATAAACTTTGTATAGCATTAAAGGTATTTCTACTATTCAAAAACTGATGTATGGACAATGAGGCAATTCAAGTATATTCCCAAGGTTCTAACATAAGTTTTTAACTTAAAAAGATATGTCAATGCCTTGCTTATTAAAGTCAATAATGAACAATACGCTTTTACTACCTAAAAACTTTAAATGTACTCACTTAAAAGTGGTGTTTATTTTTGCAATCTTATGGCTCTGCCAAAGCTGTAAAGAAAAAACTGCCGAAACTAAAACCATAGACTTAACCGAAATAAAGAAGAAAATAAACCTGCCTTACACCAACCTGAACTTACAAACAATAAACGACCCCATTAAAATAGCTACAGAATTGGGCTTTAAAAAGGTAGAAAAACTCAGTGAGAATGAAGTGCGATATACAGTTTGGCCACCTGAAGATGAGGAGGAAGAGTGGAGTTATTTAAAGAAAATCAGCGATAGCGTTTTTCTACATCAAAACGAGGGAGATGTTTTATATTCTAAATTGGCCTTAGAAGATAGTCTGCAATGGAAAGTTTATACTAGGATAGATCAAAACGGTAATGCAACCGAGTACACAAGACTAAAATATACCATGAAAGATCACATGGGCAGCCGGTATTTTAGGCGTGGGACTTGGGGCATTTCTTGGACTTCAATTCTTTGGCTGTATTACTTAAAAGACGAGGTTTCGGGCAAAGAACTCCCCACTACAGACATTAAATGGCTACACACGGTATATGTAGGTTTCCGTAAGAAAGATGCCCCTAATGACCTGCCCAAAATAGCTTATGAAACCATACAAGAAGACTACAAATATACCGATGAGTCTGCGGAGTGTAAATATCAAAAAGCCTTCAAAACCGAGACGGATTTGTTCACCCTTTACGGACTTGTTGTAGATCACGATAATTTTTGGGAAGCTAATTATTGAACTGGTGTTTCAGATTTAAAAGCCTTTGTTTTTTTAAAATATATGAATTACGATTAAAATTAATGTCATATAAATTGACATTAAATTAATTCATGTCTATATTAGTGACATGAATAAAGAAAAGAGGGAATATGATAACTCAAAACGCCATAGAGAGGCCGAGCAAACCAAGCTAGAAATTGTGCAAGCCCTAGGCCGCTTATGGATGAAATATTCTTTAACCGATATCACTTTAGATATGGTGGCTGAAGAAGCAGGTGTAACAACCCGTACTGTATTGAGGAAATTTGGTTCTAGAGATGGATTGCTGAACGAAACGCTCAATTACGATACGGGCAATATCTCTTCAGACAGACACAATGCTAAAGTAGGAGATGTAGAAGATATCCTAAATACCCTATTAGATAATTATGAAACTATGGGCGATGCTGCCATTCGTACCA
>CAKZMZ010000080.1 GCA_937129345.1 uncultured Thalassovita sp.
TTAGCAGGCAATGCCAACCATGCGGCCATCGGTTCTGATTTAGATGGGGCATTTGGCACAGAACAAAGTCCGGCAGATTTAAATACCATAGCCGATTTGCAAAAAATTCCTTACATCCTAAAAAACAGGGGTTATACCGATGGAGATATCCAAAAAATACTGTCTCAGAATTGGATTGATTTTTTATTGAAGGCTTGGGGTTGAGCCTAAACCGTAATCTTCCTCTTTCTTGCAATCACTTCCCAAGAGCCTGAGACTTTGCCATTTTCAATAGTATAAGCTTCATCGTACAAAGCTACGCTAGGGCAAATATGGATTGGAGAGGCAAAAATGGTCTTACCTATCTCTAAAGGTGCATCACTTTTGATGACCAAATGCTCCTCACTTTGAAATAAAACTTCAGCATCGGGTAATTCAGGAAAAACAACCCTGGGTAAGGGATTTTCAGCAGCTACGGCCTTATAACCCAAATCAAGGCAATAAGTGTTTTCTGTTGGTTGCGAAACAATGCTTGGCAGTAATAGGGCGGCTATATCAAAATCTAAATCAGGGAAAAGTTGACTATAGCCAGCATCCCAAAAAAAAGGGGTGCCCGGACTACAAAGTACGTCATTTAATTGGGCGTAAAAAGGGAAAGTACCCGAGCCACCTGCAACCAACATCAGTTTTTGGCCGCTTTCTTTTTCAAGCTTGTTTCTAAGATTTATTACAGGCTCAATGGCTTTTTGGGCTTTTTGAAATCGCAAACTTCGGTCACTATCGTGGATGTGTCCATCATAAGCATGAAGGCCTCTAAATGAAAGACTATTTAGAGGAATCATGGCTTTACAAAGTGAAGGAACTGCATTTGCCAAAATACCCGTTCGATTCATTCCTACATTAACATCAATCAGTACTTCTGCAACGGCATCATTTTCTTGAAAAATATTATTTAGCTGCTCAGCAGCAATCAAACTATCTACAAGAGCAAGAAAGTCGGTATCGGGATATTTTTGTGTGAGCCGGAAAAAACGATGGGCATTGGCCAAATTTAGAGGATATGCCAGCAACACCTTTTCTGCCCCTGCTTGTGCGCACATCTCCGCCTCTGCAATGGTTGCGCATTTAAATTTTGTAATACCCGCTTTTAGTTGCATCTCAACCACTGCCGTCATTTTATGAGTCTTTACATGCGGCATGAGTTTTTCGGCATTACCTGCAATTTCGAGTACTTTATAGATATTACTTGAAATTCTTTGCGGGTACACCACAAGGGCAGGAGTGGAGATTTGTTCTTTACCCTCAAAATCAAACCAATTGATTGTATGGCTCATTCAGGATTCAATTCAAACATGGCTTCAATTTCTACAGGGATGTTGTCTGGCAAAGAACCCATGCCAATAGCACTGCGCACGCCAATGCCGTTTTCTTCCCCGAAAACTTCTGCAAATAATTCGCTACAGCCATTGATTACGAAAGGATGCTTCTCAAAATGCGGTGTAGCATTGACCATACCTAAGACTTTCACTACTCTTTTAATGCGGTTTAGGCTGCCTAGATTGGCTTTTAATGTAGAAAGAATAGCCAAACCTACTTGTCTAGCAGCTAGTTTGGCTTCGTTTTCGTCCATATCTTCGCCTACTTTGCCAATGATTAGGCTGCCGTCTTCTTGCACGGTGCCATGCCCTGATACATAGGCAAAGTGATCAACTATTAAAAAAGGTTTATAAACGCCCAGTGGTTTGGGTGCAGGTGGTAGTGTTAGGTTCAGTGATTGTAATTTATCGTCAGGATTCATCTTTGCTAGTTTTATGAAAGTTGTTTTCTGCGCATCAAATATGTTGATACTTATTGCTAATTAACAAAAAGAATGGGATATTGAGTATTTTAAGCCAACAAACTTGACTTCGATTAAAAATTTTATTGCCATGAAATTCTGATTTAGATATAGGTAAGATTTTTTGTTTTAAATAGATTGATGTTTTGAGGATGAAATGGCTTGGCATTTTAGCGATTCAATTCTTTAATACATCATCCCTAAAGCACTTTTCAAACCTTAGTTAGTTGCTTATTTTCATTAGCTTTATAACTTTATTGTATCTTCCCATTACAAATCTTAACTGAAACAAATATGAAATCCACTAAAATTTACCCTTTTCTTTTACTGCTGTTTTTTGCTAGTTATTCATTTGCGCAGGGCCTTACCGAAAAACTCCAAGGTTCTTGGAAGGCTCAAACTAAAATGGATGGAAAAGAAGTAACGCGCTTGCTTATGGTGAGCGGTGATTTTTTCTCTTTGACCGATTACGCTACCGAAGATGGTGATTTTATCGCTACCCGCGGTGGTAGTTTAACAGCCAATAATGGCAAAATGGATATTTTACTTGAGTTCAACACGCTAGACTCTACCTTAGTGATGAAAAGAGAAGCTTTTAAGGTAAAAATGGGGAAAAAAGGTTTACAAGTTAAAAGCGATTTTTTAGGCAGCAATACTTGGCAAAAAGTAAAAAGTAATATTAAGTCGCCACTTCAAAATCCTTGGTTGTTCTCTGGACGCGAGCGCAACGGCGAAATGTCTAGAAGAACAGGAGAAAGCCCGCGCAAAACCATGAAAATCTTAACAGATACGCATTTTCAATGGATAGCCTACAATACCGAAACCGGAAAGTTTTTCGGAACCGGTGGAGGTACATATACAGCTGAAGATGGTGTTTACACCGAAAATATCGAGTTCTTTTCAAGAGATAAAAGTAGGGTAGGAGCTGCTTTAAAATTTCAGTTTGAAGTAAAAGGCGACGACTGGCACCACAAAGGCAAAAGCAGCAAGGGCGATCCTATGTACGAGATTTGGTCGGCTCGTAAGTTGAATAACTAGATAACTTAATTAAGAATTACAGATATTTCTAAGCCCACGAATTAAGTCGCGGACTGCAAGTCGCGGACTGCAAGTCGTGGGCTGCTAGAATCAGCATTATCATCTATTCCCATGAAGTCTCCATTTTTTAAATTGATAAGCTTACTTCTATTTTTTGGCGCTTTATATTCTTGCCAACAAGAAAAAACAGAAGAAAAAACTCCCAAAAAGCCCAATATCCTTTTTGCCATTTCAGACGACCAATCCTACCCTTATGCATCAATTTATGGGGCAACAGGCATCAAGACGCCCAACTTTGATCGTGTAGCGAAGAGCGGTATGTTATTTCATAATGCTTTTGTAGCGGCGCCCCAATGCAGCCCATCTAGAGCGGCTATTTTAACAGGTAAAAATATTTGGCAATTAGAAGAGGCTGGAACGCACAGCAGCTATTTCCCAAAAAAGTTTACAGTTTTTACTGAATTGTTAAAAAATAACGGCTATAAAATAGGCTACACGGGTAAGCCTTGGGGGCCAGGTAACTTTAAAGATGCAGGTTGGGAGCACAACCCTGTTGGTCCAGCCTATCGAGATATTTATTATGAAGAAAAACCCAATAGCGGCATTAGCACACTAAATTATGCTGCCAACTTTGAGGCTTTTATGCAAGAAAGAAATCGCGAAGAGCCTTTTTTCTTTTGGTACGGTGGTTACGAACCACACAGGCCTTATCAGTTCAATGCTGGCTTTGAAGCAGGCAAAAAAGCAGAAGATGTGCAGTTACCCGGTTTTTTGCCACAAGACTCCATCACCATAAAAGACATTGCCGATTATGCCTTAGAGATTGAGTGGTTTGATAGCCATTTGGGTAAAATGCTCGATTTGCTAGAAGCAAAAGGTGAGTTAGAAAATACCATAGTAATCATTACTGCAGATAACGGCATGCCTTTTCCATATGCTAAGGCCAATTTGCAGGAGTTCGGCACCCATGTGCCATTAACTATGGCTTGGCCTGCCCAATGGGAAAAAGGAAGAGAAAGCGATGCTTTGGTAAGCATGATCGATCTTGCGCCTACCTTGTTAGAAGTTACAGGCAGCTATGGTTTGCCAGAAGCAACGGGCAAAAGCTTAGTGCCTTTGTTGAGCAAAAATCAGGCAGTTCGTGAGTATGTATTGACCGGAAGGGAGCGACACACCCATGCCCGACCAGATAATTTGGCCTACCCAGCTAGGGCAATTCGGACACAGGAATACTTATACATCAGAAATTTTAAACCCGACCGTTGGCCTGCTGGCAACCCAAAGCCAGAAGATAGGGAAGATTTAAATAGCAATGGCTTTAGGACTTTTGGCTTAGGCTATGCCGATGTAGATGGTTCTCCCTCCAAAACCTATATGATAGAGAATAAAGAAAAAGAGCCTGAATTGTTTGAGATTGCTTTTGCAAAAAGACCTGAGGAACAGCTTTATAATGTTCAACAAGACCCCTACTGTTTAAATAATTTGGCAGAAGATGAAGCATTGGCTGCTGTAAAAGAGCAACTGGCCAATCAACTAGAGGCTTTACTCAAAGAACAAGGCGACCCTAGAATTTTTGGTAAAGGCGATATCATCGAGAGTTATCCTCGTTTTGCCGCTATGAGAAATTTTGAAGGCTTCAAGCAATCAGGCGTTTATAACATGGAATTTATCCCCGAAGAAATGAAAGCCGATACCATAGTACCTCAATCTGTTGAATAATCTTTATATCACACTCTAAATTTTCGATTAATTAGGAATAAAGTATGATAGCAATGCAAAAGTTGTTATGCTTCATTTTCTGCTCATTTCTTACATTTAATTTTGTTTAACTTAAAATAAACAAGAAAAAGTATTATTTTTTTGGTAAAAGATTAATTTTAAGGAACTATTTGTAAGTAATTGAAAACCAATGCGATAAAAATGTTTACAAGTGTTAATAGGCCTTGATTTTCTGATGCTTTAGTAATTTTGTTATAAAAAACATCAACAAAATGCAAACAAAAAGTTTGGATAGTTAGTCTTAGGAGAAATATCACACTTACAAATTAAACATTATAAATATGGAAACTTTAAATTTTGTACTCGCAGCATCTTTGAAACCGGATGATTACGTAGGTTTCACATTCTTTATCGGTGCCATGGCTATGGCTGCCGCCACTGTTTTCTTCTTTATCGAAAGAAGTAGGGTAGAAGGAAAGTGGAAAACCTCAATGTTAGTTTCTGGACTAATAACATTTATTGCAGCAGTCCACTATTACTACATGAGAGATTACTGGATAGAGACTGGTACTTCTCCCACAGCCTTAAGATACATTGACTGGACGCTTACAGTACCCTTGATGTGCGTTGAGTTCTATTTGATTTTAAGAGCTTTTGGAGCTGGTATCGGTTTAATGTGGAAAATGATTTTCTATTCAGTATTCATGCTAGTAACTGGTTATTTAGGTGAAACCATTTACAGAGAGAGTTCAGCCATATGGGGATTCATATCTACATTAGGTTATGCAGGTATATTCTATGAAGTATGGTTCGGTTCTGCCAAAAAACTTTCTCAGAGTTCTAATGACCCTATTTTACAGAAAGCATTTAATACGCTGGCCTGGTTTATTTTTGTTGGTTGGGCTATATATCCTATAGGTTATATGGCGATTGAAACTGACGGTTTATTAAGCGGTGTTCTAAGCATTCAAGCAATGGATTTGATTTACAACATAGGTGATGCTGTAAATAAAATTGGCTTTGGTTTAGTAATCTATTCGTTGGCTATACAGAAAACAAATCAAAACGCAAAAGCTTCAGCAGCTTAAGAACGTAAGTGTGTAGTTCATCTTCAGCTTAACAGGGGAGGGGTAAAAAACTCCTCCCCTTTTTAATTCAAGGGTATGGTTTACGATATTATAATTACTGGTTACGGCGCTGCCGGCTTGAGTATGCTTCACCACATTTTGCATACCTCTTTAAAGGGTAAATCTATACTTATCCTTGACGACTCCAGTAAAAAAAAGACAGACAAAACGTGGTGCTTTTGGGAAGCTGAAAAGCCTCCATATAAATGTGCCAATAAGTTTTACTGGAATAAAATGACTGTGGAAAGTTCTGACTTAAAGGTAACTAAAGACCTGAAAAAAAATACCTATTACCACATAAGAAGTGAGGATTTGACCCAAGAAGTAAATGGCCTTGCCTTGCTAAATAAAAATGTGCACTTTGCCGATGCAGAAGTAAAAGATTTAATAACGCGCAAATCTCACGTAGAAGTTAAAACTGATAACGAAGTTTATTTGGGCAAATACGTGGTCAATTCAATTCCGAATTTAAATAGCAATGAGCGTGTAAAGTATAATCTCACCCAAAACTTCTTAGGTTGGAAAGTAGAAACGAATACGCCTGTTTTTGACCCTAATACGGTTACACTTATGGATTTTAGAGGAGGTTCAGACGAGGCTTCTTTCTTTTACATCCTGCCTTACAGCAAGCATTATGCTTTGGTAGAATTTACCCGATTCTCAGAAAAAACGGCAGACATAGCACATTATGAAACCAATCTGCATAATTACTTAAAAAACCAGCTAGGCATTCAAGATTATCAAGTACTCTACACCGAATATGGTGCTATTCCTATGACAGACTTTTCTTACCAAAGAAAATTGTCTGAAAGGGTATTTCAATTAGGTACTGCGGGAGGAGACACGAAGTCTACAACAGGTTATACATTTAAACAAATTCAAAGATCCTGTAAACAGATCATTGAAGCGATAACTACAGGATGCAGCTTAACGTCCAACCGCTCACGCTTCGATTTTTACGATGGCTTATTGCTCAATATCATCGCTCAAAGGCCGGCACTTACAGAAAAAATTATGTTATCTCTTTTTAATAACAATGATTTTGATGATGTATTCAGATTTTTAGATGAAGAGACAAATCTTTTGCAAGATTTGAAAATTTTTAAAGGATTGCCTTGGCCACCTTTCATCAAAATGCTATTATCCAGTAAACAAGCACTATATGAAACTCTACCAAAAAATATTGGTGATAGTACTGAGCATCAGCTTGTTCAAAATTCTAGAGGTTGATTGGTTCAGGCTAGGTTTACCCATTTTGCTAATTGTGCTCTTTGGTATTCCACATGGTGCAACAGACCATTTAGCAGACAATTACAGTAAATTTGGGCGCTTTTCTTCTAGCGTATCTTTTAGGTTTCTGCTGCACTATTTGAGTCCCATCGCCATTTATGTTTTGCTTTGGTGGTGGTTCCCCACGCTTTCTTTAATTTTCTTTTTGGCTATTTCGGCTTACCATTTCGGAGAAACGCAAATCATGTCCTCGTTTAGTCACGATAAAAAACTAGGGCCTTTGCTTTATCTTTCTTGGGGCAGTTTATTACTTGCCGCACTTTTCCTTTTCCATCCCAATGAAACTTACACCTATCTTAAAGAAGTGGTCAGTTTTATTGATACTACATTGATAACCAATATAGCTTTAGTGGTTATGATAAGCTCTTTTGTGATTTTTTTATCCAGTGGTGCTTTCCTGTTTTTTAGCAATAATTTGGAAGCCAGAAAAATGGGATTGATGCTTTTTGATACAGCCTTATTGCTGATTTTGATATGGCAGACCAATTTGCTTTATGGTTTTGCGATATTTTTTGCTCTTTGGCACTCTTATGATGCCATATTATTACAGATTGAAGGTTTTAAGCAAGTAAAAAAGTCTTTCGACATGAAATCTTTTTACAAATATGCTTCGCCCTTTACGGCGATTAGTCTTGTAGCCTTAGCAGCGCTATTCTACCTCTTTATCAATTATGAATTGCCAATCAATTTGGTCATGGTTTTCTTTATATTCATTTCGGTGATTACCCTCCCACATATGCTTACCATTCGTGGTTTTTACGATAAGCTAATGGCCAAAGCCCAATAATTTTCATAAATACCATAAATAAGCATTAACTTGATTCTCCGTTGTTCTATGGTGAATCAAAAAGCTTATATATCGATATTGAAATACGGCATTGCCTTGGTTTGGCTTATCAATGGTGTGTATTGCAAAGTATTAGACCAAGTGCCACGGCACCGGCAGATCGTAGGCGAGATTTTAGGAGAAACTTATGCCCGAGAACTAACGGTACTTATCGGTATTTCTGAGATAATTATGGCGATTTGGGTCATAAGCGGCTGGCAAGTAAAACTCAATGTACGTTTACAAATTTTGGTAGTTGGATTGATGAATGTATTGGAGTTTATACTAGTACGCGATTTATTACTTTGGGGAGAATACAACATCATCTTCGCTGGCCTGTTCATTTTTATAGTGTATTACTATGGGTTTGTATTGCGAAATAGTAGAGTTTAGATATTGGATGTTAGATTTTAGAATTATGTTATGATATTAATACCTCTGATTTGTGACATACAGAACTGTTGAGTTTTTGGTCTTTGAGCCATAAAAGACGTGTATTCAAATAAACAAATCCCCAAATAAACAAATCAACTAAAAACCAACAACCAAATAGCCATGCTCCATTTTTTAAAAGACCACCCCTTTGCGGTAGAGGCATTTTTTGAACACTCTTTAGTACTCACCTTTGCATTGCCCAAAGCACAGCTTGAAAACCAAATACCCGAATGTTTAGAATTGGATACCTTTCAAGACCAGTGGGCTTTTGTGGCCATTGCTTTGGTACAAACCAAGCATTTAAGACCTAAAGGCATACCCAAGTTTTTAGGTAATAATTTTTTTTTAATCGGTTACCGAGTTTTTGTAAGATACCACGATAGCCGAGGCAAAAGGCTACGCGGTTTGTACATACTTAAATCAGAAACAAATAAAAAGAAGATGGAATTTTTTGGTAACATCTTTACCCATTACAACTATACCACTACCGACATTAGCCAGTCAGTTGGCAATGAGCAAATTAAAATCAGCTCCACAAAATCAGATTTCGGGTTTACCTTGAACACTGCAAACAAGGAAGCTGATTTGCCAGTAACATCGCCTTTTAGCAATTGGAAAGAAGCGAGGCGCTTTGCTGGTCCATTGCCTTTTACCTTTACTTACACGCCCAGTAGTAAAAAGGTACTGATTATTGAAGGCGTAAGGCAATTCTGGAAACCCCAACCCGTAGAAGTATTGGATTACCGCTTTTCATTTTTAGCACAAGAAAAATTTGAAGGTCATCAATTGGCCAATGCGTTTATGGTTTCGCAAATACCCTATCAATGGAAAAAAGGCAGAGTTGAAATATGGAATCAATAACACAGCAAAGTATCGTACCCAAGCGAGGTGCCTTCCAAGGCGTATGGAATATAATTCGTTTTAACTGGCATTTTTATGTGGTTTACTTGGTAGCACTTGTGGTTTTGGCCATTTTGGCGTTTGTCTTATCTGGTTTTTGGCCTTGGGTAATGCTTGCCTTAATGGCAGCAGCCACACTTAGCACAGGTTTGTCTTTGTGGGCTTCTTACTATGTTTATGATGCTTCCAAACTGTACGAGTTAAATTGGTTGGAAACTCCTCAAAAAGTTGCCAATATCATCAATATCAATGCTGGGTTCGATGAGACCAGCGTGTTACTTGCCGCCAAGTTTCCCGAAAGTGATTTACAGGTCATGGATTTTTACAATCCTGAAAAACACACGGAAGTTTCCATTAAAAGGGCAAGAAAGGCATATCCTCCATATGCAGGTACGGTGCGAGTAGCAACAAATCGTTTGACCCTACCCGATAAACAAGCCGATTTGATTATGAATATTTTGGCTGCGCATGAGATTAGAGAAGAGCAAGAGCGAATTGCTTTTTTTAAAGAACTAAAGCGGGTTTTAAAGCCCAATGGAGAAATTGTAGTGGTTGAACACTTACGCGATTGGGCAAATTTTTTAGTTTATAACTTAGGTTTTTTTCATTTTCAATCTAAAGCTACTTGGCTGCGTACATTTAAAGCAGCTGGACTTCAAGTAAAAACGACACACAAGCACACGCCATTTTTAACCATATTTACGCTTAGCCATGGAAACGCATCTTAACATTATAGGCTACCTGCTCATTGTATTGGCCTTTGTCCACATCGTTTTCCCCAAGTATTTTAATTGGAAAGAAGAGTTGAAGCCATTGAGCTTGATCAATAGGCAAATGATGCAGGTGCACACTTTTTTTATTGCAGTAGTGGTGTTGATGATCGGGTTACTCTGTGCAAGCTCTGCCAGCGAGCTAACCAGTACTGCTCTAGGTAAAAAAATAGCCTTAGGCTTGGGTGTTTTTTGGTTATTACGCCTCTTTGCCCAATTCTTTGGTTACACCTCCCAAGTGTGGAGAGGCAAACCCTTTGAAACAACCATGCATGTGGTCTTCACACTGTTTTGGATGTATTTGAGTGGAGTCTTTTTGGGAGTTTATTATTTGTGAAAAACAGGACGAGGTGAATAGTAAGAGACCTTGGTTATTCATCATAATGAAACCGACACTGAACGATTGTTAGGGTTTGATCTTCTCCTTTTTTGCCAGTAACCTGATATACCAATCTATGCTCGCTTGTAATTCTTCTAGACCAAAAACTCTTCAGGTTGTACTTTAAAGGCTCGGGTTTGCCTATACCATTAAAAGGGTCTTTAGTAATAGCAGTAATCAGTTCTTTTATTTTCTTGGCTATTTTGATGTCATTATCGAGCCAGTAAGCATACTCTTCCCAAGCCTGTTCAGAAAATAAAATCAGCATGGCTTATGGGTCTAAAGGTTATCGTCATCTAGGTTGAATGGAACCGTTTTCTTGTTTTTTATTTGCTCTATTGATTTTTGCAGCATTTTGCGATTAGCTTCTGTGGAGAGCAAATGTTCTGTTTCTTTTAAAGAATTGTACTCTTTTAGTGAGATAATGACCACGCCATTGTCTTCGTCTTTTCTTGGCACTACAATGGTTTCCATAGAATCGACCACAGCGTCAAAATACTTACTAATATTTTTTCTAAGAGTAGAAATGGTAACTGCTTTCATAATAATAGAATTGTACAATTAAATGTACGTTAATTTGTACATTTATTCAAGTTTACAACAGAAAACCTTAATGCTTGATCTTGTTCTACTTTTTCTCAAACCACAAATTACGAACCCGGCCATTGGTAGCTCTAAAACCGGTAATTTTATTTCGCTTACCTCTTTCCAATTCAACTACGCCCAAAGGGTAACTACCTCTAAAAGTGTCTTTTTTAATGGGTGAAAGTGATAATGCTCCATGCCTACTGTGGTAAGCAATCAGTTCTCCATCTTGTTCTTCGAGATAGTAAGAAGTTTGGAGTTCAGGGCTATAGTACTCCCCTAAGTATTCGCTGTGCTCAATGTCTTCTGATTTTATACGTTCATACCTACTGTAAGTATGGGTAACACCACTGCCTACTATAAGCTCTAATGTATCTTTACTTTTAAAAATGTAGATTTCATTTGAGTTTCCAATAGCCATAAATTTGTTTTCTCCTATTGGGATAAGTATATCTTGTCTACGGTCTACATTTAAGTATATAACAGAATCTTTTTCTAATCTAATATGAAGCCAGTTTTTATGTTTTTCATCCCAAAAAGAACCAACATAATTCTGTAGAATATTTTTTGGAGGCATATCAGTTGTTTGCAATTTATTCGGCTCTTGCACTGACGGCAGAAGTAAATCAGCCATAGTATTTATCAAATAGCCAACACTGTATTTAGAAGAATTGCTCAAAATGACTACACTTAACTTCTCTTCTGGAAAAGTACAAAGATTAGAACGAAACCCACCTATAGAGCCGCCGTGTTGTATTCTTTTATTGCCCTTGTACTCATTTACATTTACCCCCAAGGCATAGGTATTCAACACACCACTATTAAAGTTCTCTGTGAGTTGCATCCTCTCAAAAGCTTTCTCCCAACCAGCTTTAGGACTATAAAAGTTCTTTGCCCACAATAACAAATCTCTAGTGGTAGAGTGTATGTTGCCCGAACCAGTGTAACCCCAGTACTCCACTGCTCTATCGAATACGCCATTGTTGTAGTCATAAGAAGTGGCGTTTTGTTTTACTACGCGGTTGGGCTTATCTTCTAAGTAAGTATGGATCATGCCTAAAGGCTCAAAAATGTTTTCCTTAGACCATGAGGGCAGATCTTGTTGGGTAATTTTTTCTATGATCAATCCAGCCAAAATAAAGCCTGTATTGCAGTACAAGTATTCATCGCCCGGTTCAAAATTGAGTGCTTTTTGCAACTTTACAAAGCGGTACAAGTCCTCATTAGTTCGGGTGTCATCGCCGCGCCAACCTGCCATGCCCAGCATAGCATGCAAACTACGCAAGCCGCTGGTGTGGTGCAGCATGTGGGCAATGGTAATTTTATTGGCAAATTCGGGCAAGTCAGGCAAGTGTTTGGTAATCGGATCAGTTAATGAGAGTTTGCCCTGCTGCTCCAATAGCACAATGCCCATGGCCGTAAACTGGTTAGAAACCGAGGCAATGTTAAAAAGAGTTTCGGTAGTGTTTGGCACGAGGTATTCTAAACTAGCCAAACCATAAGCTTCTGAAAAAATCAATTCCCCATCTTGCATAATGCCAATTGCTCCGCCGGGATGGTTGGGTGCAATCCAATCCTCAAATAATTGATTGATTTCGTATCGCTGTTCCTGGGTGAGTTGGGCATAACTGC
>CAKZMZ010000081.1 GCA_937129345.1 uncultured Thalassovita sp.
TCTTACGCAGTCTTGAACTTTTGTTACTTTTTTTTCAAGACGGGGGCCTCCAAGACAAAAGTGTAAATCATTAATAAACAGCAATTTATGGAATTTGAAATTAGAAAATATCCAAAAACCTCACGTTAGTCTAAGCCATCAACGACACCATTTCTAACACTTTAAATCCCAAAACCTGATTGCCAGAAATCCTTATTTCTTGCAAAACATCCTTGGGTCTTAGATTTTTGCAGAACAGTTTCCAAGCGATTTTTGTAGGAATGAACACTTGAGTATCTTCAGTTCTGAAAGGATTGGCAATCAATTCCCAATGGTTGGCTTGCCTCTCTAAAAACCATTCTCCCCCTATTTCAGGAGACACGATAATGTGTATCAAAGTACCCTCTTCGGCTTCTGTATTTCTAAATGTGTGGGGCATCGCCCTAAAGAAAGTCTGCATTAAAGGCATAAAAAATTGCTGGCTCATGATACCTTCTTTGCCAACAGCATCTCTTATTTGCTGTTGATGATGCCATTTTTCGGTGTATTCTCTGGCGAGGTGCATCCAATTGTAACTCTTACCCTCGCCTGCCCAATCTACAGGAAAAACAGCCTCCCCCCATGGGTCTAGCGATTCAAAATAAGTAGATAACTCAGGACCAGTAGCTCGATGCAGCATAATCAAAACTTGCGGACTCAAACGCTTCATGGCCTTTAGCCAATCTGCATTAAGTTGGTTTAACCAAGCAACCAAATCCTCATAACCTTCTATTTTCGGAGCTTTTTCCCCAAAATACCGATCTCTTTGCATAGAAAGTGCTCTCAGGTTACCATCTAGCAAATGAGCGGCTACATCCTTTACTTTCCATTTAGAAGCCACAGTTTGCTTTTTCCAATCTTCGCTACTGAGCGACTCTAGCAATTCTATCAGTAGTGCATCCAATGGCCTAAATAGTTTACGGGTGTCAATCGGTATTTGCATCATACAATATTTTTTCAATTTGCTGCAGCTTACTATTTCCCTTATTCAGCCCTCTTTTTTAAAAATCCAATATACATTTTACGTCAAACATTAAAACAACCACTCGTGTAAAACAGCCATTTTTTTTGTCTACAGAGTACGTTTAAATTGTCATAGAATAAAAGTAAGATTACCATGCGACAACATCATTTTTTCTCGATAGCCTGTATTTTTTTCTTGTTCAATAGTTGTGCATCTATTCCTGTAGCCACCATGAAACCAATCAATAAGAACACCACTTTTGATTGGGGTAGCGAGGTGGTTACCTTTAGGCAAGATGATTTGTTTTTAAAAGTGGCCTATATCAGAAGTACAGATGACCATTTCTTATTCGATGTAGAAGTACAGAACGCCAGCAAAAAAACACAACTCGTCGCCCCTGAAGATTTTTTTTACCAAATAATGCTGTCTGATACGTTAGAACCATTGGAAAATCGCTTTCCCGCAGTGGATCCCGAGGGAATACTGCTTGATATAAATAAAGCAGAAGCTAGAGAAAATGCAGATGGTAGAACTTCATACTTATTGGAGTTTACTTCGGCCATGAGCAATACCGCGTCTGACATTGCCAACATAAACAGAGAAAGAACCCAAGAAGAAATAGAAGAGGCAGAAAGAAACCAAAGACGCAATAAGTACGAATTAGAAAAAATCGAGAGAATGCTTAGCTTTCAGTCATTGAACGAACGGCGCTCCTATTGGGAAAATAAAATGTTTAGAAAAACGCATGTCCCGCATGGCTACAGTTTAAAGGGCAGGGTGGCCTTTTACAGGTTCAACAACAAAAATCCTTTGTTAAAATTTACTTTTCCGATAGGTAAGAATAATTTTGAAGTGATTTATCAGCAAAAATTAATCGATGCCAACTCAGTTTATGAGTGATGCTTGAGATCGCTTGCCATTATCTGGTAAAGCGATCATAAACTTACTACCCCGCCCTTTTTCAGATTCAACGGAAATACTTCCGCCGTGATCTTGAATAATGCCATAACTAATAGAGAGCCCTAGGCCTGTTCCCTTGCCAATGCCTTTGGTCGTGTAAAAAGGATCAAAAATTTTACGCCTAACCTCCTCCTCTATGCCTATGCCATTGTCTTTTACTTCAATCAATAAGTAACGCTCAGGGTATTTTTTAGTGAAATAGGTAGAAATCTCTAACTGACCTTTTTCATCGGTAGCATCAATGGCATTGCTTATAATATTCATCAATACTTGGTTGATCTGATCCGGATTGCACATCACTTCTGCAGCCTCGCAAAAATTCGTTTTTATTTTTACTCCATTCTTTATCCTATGATGCAATAGGTCAAGCGTAACTTTAATGCTTTTATTGATATCGTAAGCCCTCCTTTTGTGTTGGTCGCTACGAGAAAAACTGCGCAAACCGGCCACTATCTTCTTGGTTCTTTTCGCCCCCTCTTCCATACCAGCCAATAAATCTTGTATTTCCTGTACCAAGTAGGCATATTCATGAGTAGTCAAAAGTTCGTTCATGGTAGTTTCTTTGCAACCGTTTTTATGGCTTTCTACCAGTTTTTCTAAGAGTTCTTGTAGTTCTGTAATATCCTTTTTCAAAGGCGAAACATTGGCAGAAACAAAATTTACAGGGTTGTTGATCTCGTGGGCAATACCTGCCGTAAGTTGGCCTAAAGAAGCCATTTTCTCTTGCTGCAACATATGTTCTTGCATCTCTCTGAGCTGATCCAATGTAGCTTTGAGCTCCTCATTGGTCTGATTCAGCTTTTCGTTTTTGGTGTTTAACATTTTGGCCTGCAAGGCAATTTCTCCTTTTTGCCTTTCTAGCAATTGGTTGTTCAAGAGTAGTGTATTCTCATAATCTTGGTTTAGCCTTCTAAAGAACATTAGGCTACCAAAGCAAACAATAAATATTGAAATAATCGGGGTGAGTATATCTGAAAAAAAACCATCAGGTTCTTTAAAGTCGGCTATAGAACCATAATAAGCCCGGTAGTAATAGGTTAGCAGATAGCTAATAAAAAAGCAGGAGGTATAAATGACTATTGGCTTGCTTTCCCTAAATATCAAAACCACAAATACTACCCCTGTTAAGTAGTTAAATTGTGGTAAAATAGAGGCAGGCATTACTAGGTTTACCAAAGAAATCATAAAAATGCCAAACCAAGCAAAAATATGTTTTGTTCTAGGAAATAGCCCTTTGTACTGTAAAAACAGCAACAAAGAAAAACAAAGGAAATTGAACAGAGATAGCCAGGTAGGCAGCTGATGGCCTCCTATAAAATTTATGATGCTAAGGGTTAAGAAAAGCCCCATACTCAACAAAATAACACGGTTCATCAGGCTTACGATTTTTATATCTATGGCCTGCATCTTAGGATTGATTCCCACGTTAGAGAGTTTTCTTATGAAGCTTGTCATGCAATCGAGATTAAAACATCAAATGTGATGTTATGCTATACTATTAAAAAAGTCATTTACCTGTTAGAGTTCAATTCAAAAAAGCAAAAATTTAAAAGCAAAACAAACGGTTAATCATACATATTTACCCTTAGTATTCATTATTTACCCAAATGCCACACTCATTCATGCATTTACATGAATATTGCGTAAATTGTAGCTTAAATTTCTAAATATTAACCTAAAACTAAATAGCAAAACCAGTTATATATTTCTATAAAGAAAACAAAACAGAATGAAAAAACTCATTTTCTTCATATTGCCAATTTGTCTTATTTTAGGATTTGTATTGGCCAATGAACACACACCTTTACACGCACCACTACAAGATGTGCTTTCGCTGCAAAGCAGTAACGACAGCACAGGCATGCTTAAACCAAAAGAAGAACATTACAAAGAAGCCGCGTTAATTGCCGCTATCTTAAACCAACATCATTACAGCGATATAGAACTCAATGATTCGTTATCGAGCATTGTCTTTGACGAGTACCTAGAGTCTTACGACAGCTACCACATTTACTTTACCAAAGGCGATGTTACGCAACTCGAAAAATATAGGTATGAATTAGACGATCTGCTTTTAAATGGCGATGTGAGCTTTGCCTATGAAACTTTTGCTATCTTCCACGAGCGCTTTAAGCAAAGAATGGCTGAAATAAAACCCATGCTTGCAAAAGGTTTCGATTTTACCATAGACGAATACATGGATGCCGAACTACCCGAAATATGGTATAGTACAGATGAAGAAATACAGGAAGCTTGGCGAAAGCTATTGAAAAGCCAAGCCCTAAGCATGAAACTCGCCGGGAAATCTCCTGAGGATATAGACGAAACCATATTAAAGCGCTACGAAAGGTATCAAAACCTAATCTCTAAGTACAATAGCGAAGATGTTTTTCAGTCGTACATGAATGCTGTTGCAGGCTCGTTCGATCCGCATACCTCTTACTTTTCGCCAATCAGTGCAGAAAACTTTGAGATCAATATGAGCCTGTCTTTAGAAGGCATTGGCGCTAGGCTGTATTCCAAAGATGACTACATTACTTTTAGTGAAATTATACCCGGAGGGCCCGCATTTAAAAGTAAAAAGTTATTTGAAGGTGACCGCATCGTAGGCGTTGCCCAAGAGGAAGATACCGCTTTTGTAAATATTGTAGGGTGGAGGACCGACGACGCGGTTCAACTGATCAGAGGGCCAAAAGATAGTAAAGTAAAGCTACAGATTCTACATGCCGATGCCACCGTAGGTTCTGTACCTGTAGAGGTTGTGATCGTAAGAGATAAAATTAAATTGGAAGAACAGGCCGCGACCAAAAAGATTGTACCAGTTGAGTACAAAAACAGTAAGTACAATATTGGTATTATAAATATTCCTTCATTTTACAGAAACTTTGAGGCGCAGCGCCAAGGCGTTAAAGATTTTGAAAGTACCCAAAGAGACGTAAAGCGCATACTAAATGAGTTAAAAGCAGAAAAAGTAGATGGTATACTCATTGATCTTAGAAGAAATGGCGGCGGTTCCCTACAAGAGGCAATTGAATTAACGGGCTTATTCATACCTAGTGGGCCAGTGGTACAAGTCAGAAATGCAGACGGCTCTATTGACGTAGGCGAAGACCCCGACCCAGGAATTATTTACGATGGCCCATTGGCTGTAATGGTAGACCGCTTTAGTGCATCAGCTTCAGAGATTTTTGCTGGTGCCATACAAGATTACAATCGAGGTGTGATTATAGGCGAACAAACCTTTGGTAAAGGTACTGTCCAAAACTTGATCGCCTTAGAAAGATTTATTCAAGACACAGACGTAAAATTGGGGCAACTCAAACTTACTTTGGCCAAGTATTACAGGATCAATGGCAGTAGTACGCAACATCTTGGCGTGAATCCTGATGTTTCCTTCCCATCTCCATTTTCTGCAGAAGAGTATGGTGAAAGCGCACAACCCAATGCATTGCCATGGGATCAAATAAAGTCTACCAGCTACCAGCCACTTAATTTGGTAGATAAAAAAATAATTGCTCAGCTCAATCTTTCACATCAAGAACGCCGCTCTAAAAACGAAGAGCTACAAGAGCTGATCGAGAGCATCAATTACATAAAAGAAAATAGAGATAAAGAAAAAATCTCCCTGAACGAGGCCGTACGAAAAAAAGAAATTGAAGAAGAAGAGGCTCGCCAGAAAAAACTACGGGCCGATGAGGAGGAAGATGAAGAAAAAGACGACACAGACCTCTACTTAGATGAAGGCACAAGAATTTTAGCAGAAATGATATCGAACGTTGGGTAAGGGTTAAAAAGGAAAAAGCTACTTTTCAGAGTAGCTTTTTCTTTGTCAGGTAACTTATCACTCAACTTTAAAGTATTATTAAAAAACTAATAGCTAATTTTGAGAATTACTATCTAACGGACAGAATTCAATCTTAACTAATATATGCGCATTTTAGGAGTTATACCAGCACGTTATGCGTCTAGTAGACTACCAGCCAAGGCACTTAAGATAATAGCCGGCAAGACCATGATCCAGAGAGTTTATGAACAGGCCAACAAGGCAAAAAAAATCTCTGATGTAGCAATTGCCACCGACCATTCCTCTATCTACAATACTGCAAAAGATTTTGGCTGCAAAAAAGTATTAATGACTTCTGCAAACCATAAAAATGGCACAGAGCGCTGCAATGAGGTCATTCATCTACTTAACACAGAGTACGATTACGTAGTAAATATACAAGGCGATGAACCTTTTGTACAGCCAGAACAGTTAGACTTACTCTGTAGCTTATTAAACGGGAAAACAGAACTGGCCACTTTGGTTGCCCCCATCACAGAAGAGGCCGCATTGTTTAGCAACAGTGTAATGAAAGTGGTTTTCGACAAAAACAATGAAGCGCTTTATTTTAGCAGGGAGTGTGTTCCGCATTTGCGAGACGTACCTAAGCAAGAATGGATAGCAAAAGGTACTTTTTACAAGCATGTGGCCATTTATGCCTATCGCACTGACATTTTGAACGAAATAGCAGATTTACCAGTAACCCCGTTGGAAAAATCTGAGAGTTTAGAGCAGTTGCGTTGGTTAGAAAACGGCTATCGAATGAAAATCGGCATTACTGATTTTGAGAGCATGAGCGTAGATACACCAAACGATCTAGAAAAAGCAATCAAATTTGCTGAAAAACACAAAATTTAAATTCCAACTATTATTGACTAACATTTTACTAGCTAGCTCCTTAAATGTAATAGAGGGAGCAACAATAACTATATAACTAGAAATATCAAGCGCAAAAATTACTTAGCAAAAACAAACTACTAACACTATTATGATACCATCTTATATTACTGGTTCAACGGCGAGTACTTTTGCCGGTAGAACTTTACGAAAAAGACTGCCAGCTATTTTAAAGTCAGTCATCAAAAAAAACAAGTATAACAAAGTAATCAAGCAAGACCTCAGGCTACTTTTAGGCGATTTGCCTTATGCCCAAATCAAGCGGTTTGCTTATGCAAACTCCCAAGAAGAAAAATACTGGGAGGTAATGTTCGAAGAGTTTTATGACACACCTTGGATAGACCTTCCATTTTATTTGGCTGAAGCGCTATTTTACAGACAAATACTTTCTTGTACCCGTTGGCATGAAAATTTTAAAGACCCATTTGCCGTACACAAATCTGAAAGTTTGGCAGCCCAAGAAAAAAATATCTGCAAGCTTTTAGAAAATACGCTTCACTTGCTAGAAAAACCCTTCGATAAAGAAGGTTTCACTTTTCTGCTCAGACAAAACTTGTGGGGCAACCAAGCTGACCTTAGTTTATTTCACGACGGAAAAATACCTGTAAGCAGCATGGACCAAGAAGATTACTTGTTGCAAGACGATACCAAAGCCTGTGCAAATTACATTGCTAAAGGTGTTGAGCAAGTCGATTTCTTGATCGACAATGTGGGTGCTGATCTAGTGGGGGACATAAGCCTAGCCCTTTATTTACTGAAAAACGATAAGGCTGAACAAATCAACTTTCATGTAAAAGCTGAACCAATATTTGTGTCAGATGCTTTGGAAAAAGACATAGATATTCAACTTCAGAACATTGAAGAAGAGCACAGCAACTATGCTGAAATTGCCTCGCTTTTTAAAAATTATGTAGAAGAGGGCAAAATAAATATCTCAGCAAATCTGTATTGGAACAGCCCCCTATTTTACGATTGGTTACCCAGCCATTTGCGAGAGACCCTCGATAAAAGTAGTTTGGTAATCAGCAAAGGAGATGCCCACTATCGCAGGTTTCTTCAAGACAAAAAATGGGGATACGGCGAGCCTTTAGACAAGGTAATCGACTTTTTTGATAAACCACTATGGCTATTAAGGACACTTAAGTCTGAGGTGCTTGCAGGTGTAGAAGAGGAAAACATCCTCAAAGCCAACAAAATGGATAGCGAATGGCTCGTCAATGGGAAATTTGGTGTAATCCAATTTCATAATTTTCAGTAAGTTTGCACCCTGTAAAAAATAGATAGGCCTTGCATAGCACGCACAGTACTGAAACTTTATGAAGATTTCCGCATCCGTTTATTCAAACAAAAAAGACGATTTAAAAGCGATAATAAAAAACTTGGATGATAACCAAGTCGACTTTTTTCATATTGACTGTAATGATGACCCTTCGGTTTTTGGTGATATCTTAGAGATTAGAAAACATAGCCAAAAACCCATAGATTTACACATCATTACGGAAACTCCTGAAAGGTATTACGAGTACCTGGAAAGGGTGCCTGTGGAGTATGTTACCTTTCAATACGAGAACCTAAAGGAGAAACTACAAATACCGAAAAGCATAAAAGGCAAGAAGGGGTTGGCGATAGTAACGCCGACCCCTATCAAAGTTTTTGAAGAGTATGCTGCTGATTTCGATTTTATATTGATCATGGCTACCATACCAGGCAAAAGTGGTGGCAGTTTCGATCCAATCAATTTCAGGAAAATAAGGCAATTCAACAAGCTTTTTCCCAATAAGCGCATCCATGTAGATGGTGGTGTAAACGGAGAGGTTTCCTTTATTATTAGAAATATGGGCGTTTACGCAGCGGTTTCAGGCTCTTACCTTTTTAACGAAGGACAAGTTGGCAAAGCACTGCTCAATCTCAAAGTCACCGATACAGCTTCACATTATTTGGTAAAGGATTTCATGCGAACCGGAGACGAAGTGCCGGTACTTCCACCGAATAAAAGAAGCTTAAAAGATGTACTCCTTTCTATCGAACAGCACGATATGGGATTTACCATGCTCAGCAATCATGCAGGTCAGTTAGAAGGTCTCATCTCCAATGCCGATGTGAGAAGAGGACTTATCAAACACATAGACAACATTGCCGAAACCTCTATTGAAGATATGGTCAATAACAAGCCTGTAACCATTAATGAAAATGACACAGTGGCCGACCTACTCAAAACCATCAAAGCAAAGTCTTTCCCCATTAGTTTTTTGCCGGTTGTTGATGATGACAAGAAAGTGCGTGGCGCGGTTACCTTCTTCAATCTTGTAAAAGGCGAGTTCTAAAAATTTTAACTCCTTGCACACATAGTCACTATATTTACATTTCAATCATTAAACACCAAAATTTCTTAAGCAGCCATGATCATACATCTGAAGGACAGCATAAGCGAAGAAAAATCGAAAAAAATTGCCGAGCAGCTTAAAGCCATCGTAGTACGTGGCAAAAACAATAAATTATTAGTGGCCTCTTCAAAAATGAAAGAGCTCCCAAAAGATTTGGCATCAGATGTTAAAAGCAGCCATATTTTATCTTCCGATATTCAATTGGCAAGCAGAGAATACATGCCCGAGACAAGAAGTATTAAAATTGGGCAACATACCATCGGTGGGCAACACAATAATACCTTAATAATTGGCGGGCCCTGTTCTGTGGAATCAGAGGAGCAGATTACTAGTGCCGCAGAGTTAATGAAAGAATTGAATATTTCAACCTTGCGCGGCGGCTGTTTTAAACCTCGTACCTCGCCTTATACCTTTCAGGGTTTAGGGCTAGAAGGACTAAGACTTTTGAGCCTAATGAGGGAAAAATATGGTTTAAACATCATTACCGAAGTAAGAGATGCCACACATATCGATGCCGTAATTAAACATACAGATATTGTTCAAATCGGCGCTAAAGCTATGTATGATCACGGTATTTTAAGAAAATGTGGAGAAACCGATAAGCCTGTGCTACTGAAAAGGGGCTTCGGTACCACACTGCAAGAATTTGTGCAAGCCGCTGAATTCATATTGTCAGGCGGCAATGATAATGTAATTTTATGCGAAAGAGGTATCAGGACCTTTGAAACCAAAACCCGCTTTACGCTAGATTTATGCGGCGTGTCTTTTTTAAAGGAATACACCAACCTACCTGTGGTATTAGACCCTAGCCATGCCATGGGTTACGCTTATGGCGTGCCTGACTTAGCAAGGGCCTGCACGGCCATGGGAGTAGATGGGTTATTAATTGAAGTACATCCCAACCCGAAAGTAGCTAAGTCTGACGCTGCGCAGCAGTTGAACTATGAAGAATTTAGAGCACTTTACAGCACACTAGATGCCATAGCTAATGCCATTGGAAGAAAAATTATTTAATTATCGGTAATAGTAGTTTAACTTTTAGCGTATAGCCAAAGTCTCAATCATCATAAGGTTGTACGATTAACTCTTGGGTGTCTAAATTAAAGCAGAGTAAATTGCCAATTTCATAGCCTGGCAAGGCAAGACTATTTTCGTAAAAAACACAGCCGTTGTCTAAAGGTATCGCAGTGTTTTTATTTGATATGGCTTTTTTAATGACACTTAAACCTGTGGGAGTATGACCGTAAATCATCCTTTTGCCTCTCAATATTTTTTCATTGGGGGTAAAATTCCTTATCCAAATCATTTCTTCATAAGAAGCAAAGGGATTTTTAACGTTAAAATTAAAGCCTGCATGCACTAAAAAGAAATCTTCTAACTCATAATAAAAAGGAAGGCGCTCCATAAAAGAGATGTACTTGGAGTCTATTTCCCTTTCGCTGTTCAATAAGTCTTTGGTATTGTTGTATTCTAAGTACTGCAACACAACATTTCTCGGGTCAAGTTTTGCAGCATCGAGTAGCATTTCTTCATGATTGCCTCTCAGTGGAAAAATCTGGAAGCCCAAATCATGTAAATTGAATAAATGATCCAAAACAGCCGCACTGAGTGGCCCCCTATCAATAAAGTCTCCCAAAAAAAATAAATGGTCTTCTTTGGTGAGCTCAATTTTATTTAAAATCGCTAGTAAGGTACCATAACAACCATGTATATCAGGTATGACCCACCTTGTACCTTTTGGTTTGTTCAATTGGTAGTATGGTCTAAATTCTTCAAACATGTATGAAGAGTTTTAAAATTGATGATTTTAATCGGAGCAAAAAATACCGCGAACAAAAAGGCTTTTACAGAAAATAATAAAAAAGCTCCTAAAAGTAATTGTATTTATTGGTTCACAAACCAAATAGGCAAAGAAGTCTGCACATTTACTCTTCTGGAGTTGATTTTCCCCGGTTCCCAACCCGGGTATTCGCTAATTAAACGGATGGCTTCTTCTTCAAGACCATAACCTAAGTTGGTGGTGGTGGTCGCATTGCTTATGGTACCATCACGATTTACCACAAATTGCACATACACTACACCCTCTATTTTATTCTTGGCTGCCCTACGTGGGTACTCCATATTTCTGCGCAGGTACTCATCAAAATTTTCGTACCCACCTCTTGGTTCGGGCCTTTTATCTGCCACTAAATACACCTTGCTTAAAAATTCCTTATCTTCTTTTAGCCTATTGTTGGCTTTTTTAATGATTCTTTCTTTCAACTCCTGATTGCCCAGCGCTATCTTAGGATTTATCTTCTTGACCGAGTCCACCTCAGGTACATCTTCCACTTCAATATTTGCAACAAAAGTAGAATCATCGGTTAGTAAAACCGAATCCAAAGCATCAGTAGAAACGAGGGTGTCTAATAAAGAACTTTCAAATTTAGCTTGATTTTCTTCCTCAGAGTTCTGCTCTTCTTCTTCCGTAAAATCAGGTATAGTATCTGAAATGGCAGAATATTCTGTGTTTTCCTGTTCTTCTGCCAATAAGTCTTCCTGCATGCCTTCTTCTAAGTTTTCTTCAATCTCTCCCGCAGCTATCTCAGTAGCCTCTACCTCTACAGAATCTTGGTTGTTTGGCGTCTCACTATTTACAAAATTGGTAGGATATGCATTTTGTTCTTGCCTGATCAACAATTTACAAACAGCGATTTGCTCTTGAATGTAGTCGTTTTCTGGATCCATGGCAGAAGCCAAAGAATACTGGATCAATGCTTTTACATAATTGCCACCTTCATAGAGGTCATCGGCTTTTTTTATGTAATCTTCTGTTGAGTAAACTACTGAGCCATCTGAGGCTTTCTCATATTGGAGCGTATCTAAATAACCACCGATATTATCGCTGTAGGTATAGCCCAAAACCACTAGGGCAAATACCAACACAATTGAGCTGAAGATCATAGCCTCTTTCTTATCCTTCCTAAGCGATTTTTTACCTGCAGATACATGAACCGCTCCTGAGCCTGATAGAAAAAGTCCTTTTATCCAAGGGGATAGTGGACCGTCTGTATCATCGCCATGTTTGAGTAACTTTTGCTCGATCCAATCTTGTTCTTGCTGTTCTCTATCGCTTAAAGCCCCCCTACTTGCATTGCTTTCTTCTATTTGCCTAAGCCTTTCGCGTTCGCGTTCGGCTTTTTTGTATTCCGAAAGAATATGATTACAAAGTACGACCTGCTCAAAAGCCTGATTATTTCTAGGTTGCAACTCACCAACTTTGGCAAAAAGTTGCCTGCTCCATTCTACCTGAGCGCATTGTAAGGCTTCTTCTGCTTCTTTTTGCAGTTCGGTCGGTTGACCGCTACTCAGTAGGGCTTCTTTCTTTTTTTCCCAAGCAATGGCTTTCTCTTCTAAATCTTGCTTTTGTTCTTGCAGAAGTTGCCAGGCCCTTTTAAGATTAGATATTTGAACCAGATAAAGTTCTCTAATACCTTCATTATCAGCAGTATCAGCTAAAAACTGAATATTTTCAGTCTTCTCCTGAAAAATCATTCTCGCCTCAGCGAATCCAGCATTTCTGCTATAATTAAGTATCCCGATGGCTCTATCGAGGTTCATAAAAAATCAGTTTTCAGTTAAATTTTGATGTTAGACTGCAAAAATAATAAACACTAACCAGTTATTAGTATAATTTTACAAATCTAAAGTTTGCTGGTCAATAATTTCTATAATGTGAAAATACTAAAGATTCGCTACTTTATTTCATATTGTAGCTTGTTATTTTATATCTACTGTATTTCACTTTTAAAAAGAACTCGAAAGCACCGATCAGAATAAAGGAATAACCCAATAATTCCACGCCTTCTTCCGCGCCCTCGGCAATACTTCTCAGGTATCCGTCCATTACGGTGCGCCAAAAATTGAGATTTCCTAAAACCGGTGCAAACACAAATGTGGTCAAAAAACCACACAACACGATTCCAAAACTCGGATGATTGATAAACTCTCTTATGCCATTGAGCAACAATTCTCGCTCTCTAATGGCCATAAAGGTAAAAATGAGCACAACACCCGCAGTGAGCACTTGCCAAACGCCTTCGCTAATGTACGTATCAAAAAACCAGTCTACCTCTCTGATCATTACACCAAGGGTTACCCCCATTAAAAGTGTGGTCATAGGTTTTTTACCTCTAGAGGCCTTTCCTGCTCTATAAAAAAAGAAAAGGATGATCGCCAAAAATGTGAGCTGCAGCCACTCAGTAAGCGTGGCTTCTTGTACATCATCCGGATTGTAAGATACAGCAGTGTCAATAAACAGCAGTTGTGTAATACCTAGTATAAAAAAGACATATACTAAAAATCTAAGTATTACACTTAGTATTGAGTCGGTAATCATTTTAGTGTTTTATTTGCTAATATTCTAAACGGTAATGTTATGCAAAATGAAGAAAACCTACAAGTTACAAAGTCTAAAGAAATTATTATTGGTTCAAAAAATCCTGTAAAAATTAATGCAACTCGCAATGCTTTTGAAACCGTATACGGTGCTGAAAAGTTTATATATAAAGGGCATAATGTTTCTTCAGGTGTACCCGATCAACCAATGGGAGACCAAGAAACCTTACTTGGAGCCCAAAATAGAGTTAAGGAGCTTAAAAAGATTTACAAATCGGCCGATTATTATGTGGGTATAGAAGGAGGTCTTCTAGACGAAAAAGAGATGGAGGTCTTTGCTTGGATGTACGTAGAGAGCGCCGATGGCTTGGTCGGCAAAGCGCGTACCGCCACTTTTTTTTTACCGCCAGCTGTTCAGGGACTTGTGAGGCAAGGTTACGAATTGGGCCATGCTGATGACATCGTTTTTAACAAAGATAATTCTAAGCAAAAAGGCGGTTCGGTGGGAATACTGACCCATGGCGTTTTAAACAGACAAACTTATTACGAACAGGCATTGGTCCTAGCACTTATTCCATTTGTAAACAAAAATCTATTTACATGATCAACAACTTGGAGATTTATCTAAAAAAAAGATTACGTGAAAAATTACCCGGTCTAATGGCACATTCGCAAATGACCAATGACATGAGGGTAAGAGAAATGATGCTGAAAGATAAAAACCCAAGAAAAGCCGGCGTACTTATTTTGATATACAGGCACGAAGACAGCCTGCAAATCCCGATGATCATGCGCCCAATATACAATGGAGTACACAGTGGGCAAATGGCTTTCCCCGGCGGTCGCTTTGAAAAAACAGACAAAGATTTAATAGAGACGGCACTAAGAGAGACCCATGAGGAAATTGGCGTGAAAAAAGAAAGACACCATGTAATCGGCACCCTCACCGACCTGTACATTCCGCCAAGTAATACAATGGTTACGCCTGTAATTGCCTTGGCACAAAATAAACCTAGATTTGTACCCGATCCAAGAGAGGTGGCTGCCATTCATGAATTTTCTATAAACGACTTCTTAAATCCTAACAACATACAAGAAGTGAACATTGCTATAGCTGCTAATTATAAGATCAAAACACCAGGATTCGTGATTAATGGCAATATTATATGGGGAGCTTCTGCAATGATGATGAACGAGTTTCTGCATGTGCTCGATGATTTTTTAGGGTAAGAGACAAGGTTTTGCCATAAAAAAAGCCCATGAGCTACTTGCTTCATGGGCTTTTTTGTGTCAAAATCAATCATTCGTACCGCAATGATTCTATTGGATCCAGTTTTGATGCTTTGCTAGCGGGATAATAACCAGAAATTACACCAACAAATATACATACTACAAGACCAATTGTAATCCAAACTATAGGGAAGATAAAGGCGGCATCGTCAAATAAAAGAGAAACAAGGTTACCTAGCACCATACCGAATACAATGCCCACCAAACCGCCAATAATGCAGATCACTACCGCCTCAACTAAAAACTGTTCTCTGATTAAAGACGGCGTTGCGCCCAATGCTTTGCGCACTCCTATTTCTCTAGTGCGTTCTGTTACCGAAACCATCATAATGTTCATTAGACCAATAGCAGCCCCGATCAAAGTAATGAAGCCAATCAAGCTGCCGCCTAAGCGCAAATTGTCGGTGGTCTCATCGATAGATTGTGCTGCAGATTCACTTCTCGATATTTCGAAAGAGCTTTCTTGCCCTAATTTATCTTTACGAATGGTACGCATCAGACCCGTAGCCTGACCAATGAGGTACTCCAACCTTTCCGGATTTTTTACGGTAGTGGTCATGGTATAAGAAAGCCGGCCCCTAGCCCCATATTTATTGGCATTGAGCAAAGGGATAAAAATGGAGCGGTCTAAACGCCCACTGCCCAAACCGCCTGACTCTTCTAGAATACCTACCACGGTATATTTAAGCCCT